>JAFSDM010000015.1 GCA_017436225.1 Clostridia bacterium
GAGGTGGAATATTCTTTTGAAACGGTTCAACCGCTTGAAGTAACTGAATTTGTTAAAACAGGTCAGGTTTATAGTAGAAAGGTTTTAAGCTTTTTTTCTCTTAAAATCCCTCTTTTTTTAGGCAGCGTGGAGGAGCCGTATGTAACTAAAGCCGAAGAAGAAAAGGTGTCCTCGGGTAAAAGCTATCTTCCCATAAAAATAGTATCTAAAAAATTTTATAAAACTAATGAAACAACCTATAAATTAAATCAGCAGCAAGCGGTGCAAAGAGCCCAAAAATCTGCCGAAGAAAAGGCTAAAGAGCTTATAAATAACGGCGAAATAATATCTAAAAATCAACAGGTAATTGCGGATAATGGAGCAATAAAAATTATAACCGAAATAAAATGCTTAAAAGACATCGCTTTTGAAGAAAAAATCTTGCTTGATACTAGAAATTGACTTTAAAATATGATATAATACAAAAAGGAATATAATTTTGGAGGAATTAAATGTTTGAGCAGACAATCAGCATTGACAGAATTGAGCATATTGTTAATCTGTTTGGTAATTTCGATGAAAATATAAAAGAGATTGAAAAGGAATTTGGGGTAAGAATTTCCACTCACTCAAGCGAGATAAAAATAAAGGGTGACACCGAAAATGTTTTGCTCGCCGTTCGTGTAATAAAGGGGTTGCTAACTCTTTTAGATAAAGGTGAAGCAATTACAGACCAAAGCCTTAATTATGTTTTTTCACTTGTCAGAGAAAACAGTGAAGAAAAAATAGAATTATTAACCGACTCAAACTGCGTTTGTATAACTGCAAGCGGTCGTCCCATAAAGCCTAAAACATTAGGTCAGCGTAAGTATTTAGAGGCTATTTTGTCTAACACAATTACCATTGGTGTAGGTCCCGCAGGTACAGGTAAAACCTACCTTGCCGTTGCAATGGCGGTAAAGGCGTTCAGAGCAAAAGAGGTTAGTAGAATTATTTTAACACGCCCCGCAGTTGAAGCGGGTGAAAAGCTAGGCTTTTTACCGGGTGATTTGCAACAAAAGGTCGACCCTTACTTAAGACCCCTTTATGACGCCCTTTTTGATATGTTAGGCGCCGAGGCTTTCGCCCGCCATCAGGAGCGTGGCGATATTGAGGTTGCTCCGCTTGCGTATATGCGCGGCAGAACCTTGGATGATAGCTTTATTATTCTTGATGAAGCGCAAAACACCTCGCCCGAGCAAATGAAAATGTTTTTAACCCGTTTGGGCTTTAATTCCAAAGCCGTTGTTACGGGTGATATAACTCAGGTAGACCTGCCCGACGGTAAAAAATCAGGCCTAAGAGATATCTTAACCGTTTTAAAGGGTATTGAGGATATTGCAATTATTAAATTAACTGGCAAGGATGTTGTAAGACATAAGCTTGTTATGAAAATTATTAAGGCTTATGAAAAGCATGAGGAAAATAGGAGGAAGTAGCAGTAATGAGCAAGGTGAAGGTTATCATTTCAGACCAACAAAAAAACTTAAAATTGCCGTCAGGTATGCGTTTGCTGGTAAGAAGAGCTTGCAGTGCAGTTTTGGCTACCGAAGGTTTTTTGGATTTAGCAGAGGTGAATGTTACCTTTGTGGATGATGCTGAAATTAAACAGCTTAATACCGATTTCCGTAATATAGAAAAATCTACCGATGTTCTTTCCTTCCCCTTAGGCGAAAATGGAATTTATGATGTTAATCCCGAAAACGGCGCTAAAATGCTTGGCGACATTGTTATTTCGGTTGACCACGCTGTTAATCAAGCCGAGCTTTACGGTCACTCGCTTCAGCGTGAAATCGCATTTTTAACGGTACACTCAATGCTTCATTTGTTGGGCTATGACCATGTAAACAGTAAGCTTGAAGAAATGAAAATGCGCGAAAAGGAAGAACAGGTTCTTACCAAATTGGGATTGGTTCGCGATATGGAAGAGCTATCAGAATAACATATTCAAGTTTTAAAACATAACAATAAAAATGTGAGGAATTAATTTTGAAAACTGAAACTAAATCTGCCTTTATTGCAGTAGTAGGTCGTCCAAATGTGGGCAAATCATCATTCGTTAATGCGGCGGTAGGTCAAAAGGTTGCTATCGTTTCCGATAAACCCCAAACCACCCGCACAAGAATAATGGGCGTTTGTAATAAAGATGAGCATCAGCTGGTTTTTGTGGATACCCCGGGCTTTCACAAGCCAAGAAATATGCTTGATAAGTATATGACCAAAGCCGCCCAAAACGGTCTTTCCGATGTTGAAGCCGCTATTTTGGTTGTTGAAGCAGTACCTAAATTTAAGTTTGACCCCGAAAATTTACCACCCGCCGAGCTTGAACTTATTGAGCAGTTTAAAAAGCGTAAATTACCTGCTATTTTAGCACTTAATAAGATTGATTTGTTAGAGAAAAAGGAAGAGCTTTTAGAAATGATAACCGCTTATATGTCGGCTTATGATTTTTCTGCAGTTGTTCCAATGTCGGCAAAAAATAGGGATGGCGTTGAAATTATTGTGGACGAGCTTTTAAAATTCAGTAAGGCTGCTCCTCACTTTTTCGATGCCGATACAGTAACCGACCAGCCCGATAGAGTTATGGTTGCCGAATTGATAAGAGAAAAAATTCTTCGCACCTTAAGCGATGAAATTCCTCACGGCACCGCAGTAGAAATTGAGCAGTTCTACGAGCGTGATAACAGTATGGGCGAACCGATTTTAGAGGTTGGCGCCACCATTTATTGCGAAAAGGATAGCCATAAGGGTATTTTAATAGGCAAGGGCGGTTCAATGCTTAAAAAAATCGGCTCCTCAGCCCGTAAGGATATTGAAGAATTTTTCGGCATTAAAGCCAATTTAAAGCTTTGGATAAAGGTTAAAGAGGATTGGCGAAACCGTGGCGGAATAATCCATTCCTTAGGTCTTGACTAATTTCATAAAATTACCGCTCATAGCAGCCATAGTGATAGCTAACACTATCATTGGAGGGTGATGCTAATGAGCGAACAAAAATGGAATGAATTTTTAAAAAGCGGCTCTGTTAATGCCTATCTCGCATATGTTAATGAGAAAAATCTCTCTCGGAAGGATGAAATAAAAAATGAAAATTCAAACTCCGGGACTAATAATAAAAGAAACCAATATAGGTGAAAATGATAAACTCCTTGTTATTCTCACTAGAGATCATGGAATTATACGTGTGTTTGCAGATGGTGTGCGGCGAATGAAAAGCAAAAACGCCGCTGCAACCTCGTTGCTTTGCTATTCCGATTTTGTTTTGTACCAAAATAAGGATACATATAAGCTTTCCTCAAGCACCCCAATCGAGCTTTTTTTCGATTTAAGGTATAATCTTGAGGAGCTTTCCTTAGCACAGTATTTTTGTGAAATGGCTATGAGGCTAACTCCGGAGGAATTTGAACCAACCGAAATTTTAAGGCTTCTTTTAAATTCCCTGTATTTTTTAACTAATAAAACCAAACCCTTAAATATTGTAAAAGCCGTAACCGAGCTTAAGCTTATTTCCCTTGCGGGATTTATGCCAAATCTTACGGGTTGTGCAATGTGCGGGGAGGAAAACGCCTTCAGATTTTCTTTTTCCGAGGGCTGTCTTTTTTGTTTGGAATGTCAGAATGATGCTAAGGATACAACCGTTTTAAGTCCAACGGTTTTAGCGGCAATGAGGCATATTGTCTATTCGGATTTCGGTAAAATTTATAGCTTTGAAATTCCCGAAAAGGATGCTGAAATTTTAAGCCTTGTTACCGAAAAATACATTTCGGTGCAAAGCGAGTACAAATTTAAAACTCTGGATTTTTATAAGTCTGTAAAGGAATCTTAAGGTATGAAGGAATTATCTAGAAGTATAAAATCATTAGAATTTGATAAGGTTTTAAATTTATTATCCAAACAAGCTTCATTGGATGATACTGTTGTTATGTGCGGTGAATTAAAGCCTGCCTTTACCTTGGCAGAGGTTGAAGATTTGCTTTCAAAAACGGGTGATGCCTATAGCCTTATTGCAAGATTTGGCGCGCCATCCTTTGGTGCGGCTAAAAATGTTAATTCTTATTTAAGCAACGCCAAGGCGTACGGCGTACTTTCGCCCGCCGCCTTGCTTCAAATAGGCGAGGTTTTAAGGGTTATCCGTTCGGTTAGGGAATGGCGAGAAGCCTCACAAGGTGTAAAAAGCAGTCTAGATGGCTATTTTAGTGTACTTCAGCCTAACAAATATTTTGAAGAAAGAATTTTCTTTTCCATTAAAAATGAGGATGAAATTAACGATAACGCTTCAGCCACCCTTGCCGATATTCGCCGAAAGCTTAAAAATGCCGCCGCAAATATTAAAAGCCGTTTAGAGCAGATTATAAGAGGGCCCGCCCACGCGGCGCATCTGCAGGATACTATTATCACACAGCGTCAGGGCAGGTATGTTGTGCCCGTAAAGGCAGAACACCGTTCGCAAATTCCTGGTCTGGTTCACGATACCTCATCCTCGGGCGCTACCTTGTTTGTAGAGCCAATGTCGGTTGTTGAAATAAATAACGAAATCAAGGTGTTACAATCTAAGGAACAGGAAGAAATTGAGCGTATTTTGGCAGAGCTTTCTGCCGAGGCGGCTCAGTTTGCAGATAGTATTATAAATTCCTACAACGCTTTAGTTTATATTGATATGTGCTTTGCCAAGGCTAATCTTGCATATTCTATGAAGGCATCTATGCCTAAAATGAACCAAAGCGGAAAAATCTATTTAAAAAATGCAAGGCATCCCCTTATTAATAAAATGGATGTTGTTCCAATAACTGTAAGCCTTGGTGAGGAATATAATGTTTTGGTTATAACGGGTCCAAATACGGGTGGTAAAACCGTTTCGCTTAAAACAATAGGTCTTTTCAGTCTTATGGCGTGTTCGGGCCTTATGATTCCCGCCGATGATAATAGCTCTCTTGCAGTTTTTAACGGCGTATACGCCGATATCGGCGATGAACAAAGTATTGAGCAATCTCTTTCAACCTTTTCATCGCATATGAATCATATTATAAACATTTTGCAAAAAGCTGATGAAAACAGTCTTGTTTTGTTTGATGAGCTTTGCTCGGGTACCGACCCCGTTGAGGGAGCGGCTCTCAGCACCGCCATTTTAACCGAGCTTATGACAAGAAAAACCACTGTGGTTGCCACTACCCACTATGCCGAGCTTAAAGCCTTTGCGCTGGATACCAAGGGTGTGCAAAACGCTTGCTGTGAGTTTGATGTAGAAACCCTAAAGCCAACCTATAGGCTTCTTTTGGGAATTCCCGGTAGGTCTAACGCCTTTGCAATTTCAAAAAGGCTGGGTCTTGAAGAAAGGCTTGTAGAACTTGCAGAAAAATTTGTTTCGGAAGATAACCGAAGATTTGAAACAATTGTTGGTAAGCTTGAACAAGCTTATATTTCCGCCGAAAAGGATAAAGCTGAAATCAACCGTTTTAAAAGTGAGTTGGAGCAATCTCGCAAGGCGGCGGGGGACAGGCTTCACGAAATTCAGCTTCAAAAGGATAAAATAATTGAACAGGCACGACAAAAGGCTAATGAGATTATTGAAACCTCAAGAGAGCTATCTGCAAGAATGCTGAATGAAATTGAGGACTTAAAAAAGCAGCTTAATAAGCAAAACAGTAGTGAAATGGCACAAAGGGCTCGCGCCTTAGCAAAACAGACCATTCGCTCTATGGAAAAAAACGTTGACGCTAATGAGAAAAAGGATGATTTTGTAGCCGAAACCCCTACAAGACCGCTTGCTTCGGGTGACAAAGTTCAGGTAAGGGGCTTTTCTAAAGAGGCTATTGTGGAATCTGCAAGTGATGACGGAAAAACAGTTTTTGTTGTTATCGGAAGTCTTAAAACCAAGGTTAGCGTGAATGATGTTAAGTTAATTAAAGGCTCGCTTGGTAATAAGCCAAAAACACGAAATGTAAAGGGTATAACCCCTAAAAGCCAGAGAACAGCAAGCCGAGAGCTTGATATACGCGGTTTTGCTTCGGATGAGGGCATATTAGAGTTGGATAGATTTTTAGATGAAGCGGTGCTTGCGGGCGTGGAAACCGTAACTATTATTCACGGTAAGGGCACAGGCGTGCTTAAAAAAGCAGTTCGCGCTCATTTAAAAGGTCATCCGTCGGTGGCGACTAGCCGCCCCGGTCTTTACGGTGAAGGCGAAGACGGTGTTACTATTGTTGAAATTAAGTAGGAGCTTTGTATGACCAGAAAAGAAAAACTAAAAAGAATTTTGTCGTTGTTTTTAACCTTTTTAAAAATAGGCGGATTTACCTTTGGCGGTGGATACGCTATGATACCGCTTATTCAAAAAGAGGTTGTGGATAATAAAAAATGGGTTACAGATGATGATATTTTAGAAATTATTGCCATTGCTGAATCTACACCTGGACCTATCGCAATAAACTCTGCCACCTTTATAGGCTATAAAACCTGCGGGTTTTTCGGTTCGTTTTTTGCAACCCTTGGTGTTGTTTTACCATCATTTGTTATTATTATGATAATTGCGTTTTTGCTTAACGGGTTTGCCGAAATAACCGCAGTTAAATACGCCTTTTTTGGTATTCGGGCGGGTGTTCTGGCGCTGCTTTTAAAATCCTTTTGGGGTATGTTTAAAAAGTGCCCTAAAAATGTAGTCGCATATTCAATTGCGGCGGCAGCTTTTATAGCCTCTATCCTTAGTCTTGATACTTTAGTTATTATAATTTCTGCCGCAGTTATAGGTCTTACCGCCTCTTTTATTGCCGCAAAAAGGGAGGTAAAGTAAAATGACAGAGCTTATTTTAAAATGCTTAGAGCTTTTTGCTACCTTCTTTAAAATCGGTCTTTTCACCTTTGGCGGCGGATATGCAATGCTTCCTATGATGCAGGAAGCAGTTTTAGAAAAAAACTGGGCAAGCGAAGCCGAGCTTATAAATTTTATTGCCGTTAGCGAGTCTACTCCCGGTTCCTTTGCGGTTAATATGTCCACCTATATCGGAACCGAACAGGCAGGCTTTTTAGGTGCGTTTTTTGCAACCCTTGGTGTTGTTTTACCATCATTTATAATTATTTTAATAGTTGCAAGATGCTATGCAAAATTTCAAAGCAGTAAAATCGTAAAGGGATGTATGTCGGGACTTAAGCCCTGTGTGGTTGGTCTTATCGGCGCCGCGGTTATAAATATTGCGGCTACAGTTCTTTTCCCAAACGGAATTTCATATTCAGCCTTTTCGGGTGCAAACATTTATATTTCCTTTGTAATTTTTGCGCTTATGGCAGTATTAGCCTTTAAAAAGGTGCATCCAATTTTAATTATTTGTATGTCTGCCGTTATAGGTGTAGCTGTTGGATATGGCTTTAATTTAACAGTTTAAAAATTGTAAAAATATAAAAAAGGGGGGCGTTTTATGGAAAAGGAAAAACAACTTCGTTGGATGCGGCTTGATAATGCGGCTAAAATTTATCCTGCCGCCCGTCGTAGGTCGTGGAACTGCCTGTTCAGACATTCAGCTACATTAAACGAAGAGGTTGATGTCAGTGTAATGCAAAATGCTTTAGAAGTAACCGTAAAGCGCTTTCCGTCAATCGCGGTAAGAATAAAAAGAGGTGTTTTTTGGTACTATTTAGAGGAAATTGAAAAAGCACCGCATATTCAAAAAGAGTTTTCATACCCAATGGCAAGAATGTCGTTTAGAGATATAGGTAAATGTGCTTTTAGAGTTGTTTGTTATAAAAAGCGAGTTGCGGTTGAATTTTACCACGCAATTACAGACGGAAGCGGAGGTTTGTGTTTTTTAAAAACTCTTTTAGCCGAATATTTGACTCAAAAATACGGTATTTCGGTTCCTGCCGAAAAGGGCGTTTTAGATATAAATCAAAAGCCTAGTAAGGCAGAGCTTGAAGATAGCTTTTTAAAAAATGACGGTCCCGTTGCCTTAAGCCGAAAAGAGGCAACGGCATACAGATTGCGCGGCACCTTAGAAAACGATGGTTACTTAAATCTTGTAACAGGTATTTTAGATGCCGAAAAGCTTCATAAAATGTCAAAGCAGTATAACGTTAGCATAACAACATTTTTAACGGCTGTTATGATTTATTCAATTATAAACATTCAAAACCGTACAACGCCAAATAAAAAGCGCCAAAAGCCTGTTAAGGTTTTGGTGCCTGTTAATTTAAGAAAAATTTTTGGTAGTGAAACCTTAAGAAATTTTGCTCTTTATGTAACACCGGGAATTAATCCAAGACTAGGGGATTACACCTTTGAGGAGATTATTACGCTTGTTCATCACCAAATGGGTTATGAGGTAAATGCCAAAAATCTGGCGGCAAAAATGGCGGCAAATGTTGGCGCCGAGCGAACCTTTATACTAAAAATAATGCCGCTTTTTATTAAAAACATTGCTATGAAGGTAGTTTTTAATTTGTTTGGTGAACGCAAATCAAGCATAACAATTTCCAATTTAGGAGTTGTTGATATTCCCGAAGTAATGAAACCCTTTATAGAAAGATTTGACTTTATCTTGGGCGAACAAGCCATTTGCACAAACGCTTGCAGTGTTACAACCTATAACGGAAAAATGAATATAACTTTTTTAAGAACGGTTAGAGAAAGCGAAGTTGAAAGAGAATTCTTTTGCTTTTTGCGTAAATTAGGCCTTGAAATAAAGGTGGAAAGTAATAAGAGGTGACTAAATGTATTGTGTAAAATGCGGTGTTGAACTGGCACAGGGCGAAAAGACTTGTCCGCTTTGCGGTCTGAAAGCCTACCACCCCGAGCTTTTAGAAAATTCAGGGGAAAGACCCTATCCTGCGTCTAAAATTCCATCTTATGAAACGGTTAATAAGCAGGGCCTTTTGCTTTTAATAACAATGGCGTTTTTAGTTCCAATGGCAATAACAATACTTTGCGATACCGCCTTAACGGGTGGCTTTTCCTGGTCGGGATATGTGGTAGGCGGATTAATGCTTGCGTATATTTCTTTTGTGTTGCCATATTGGTTTAAAAATCCAAACCCCGTTATTTTTGTTCCAATATTTTTTGCCGCCGTTATAGTTTATCTGCTTTATATTGATGTTAAAACTAAGAGTAGTTGGTTCTTATCTTTTGCATTTCCTGCGGTTGCTGCATTTGGACTCATAATTACTGCCATAATTGCTATTGTGAGGTATGTTAAAAAGGGATATTGGTTTATTGCGGGAGGAAGCATTTTAGCCTTGGGCGGTTATGCCTGCTTGATTGAGTTTTTGTTATATTTAACCTTTGGCTTTAAAACCCGCTTCCCGTGGTCTGTTTATCCGCTTACAGGATGCTTTTTAATAGGCGGTACACTTTTGGTAATCGCAATGAGTAAACCGCTAAGACGCCGAGTTCAAAAAAGATTTTTCATTTAAAAATTAACCACAGTATTCAAACCGTAATCGGCAACTGAATACTGTGGTTATTTTTATATAATGTTTATTAAAATTTTAAATTCCGTCATATAAACCGTCTTTTGTCATTTGGGCAATTGCGGCTTTCACTATAGGAGTATCCTCCTTGTAGGTCATACCGTACCATTTATCCTCAGCAACAAGCACTTCCACCTGTTTTTCGCCCTTTTTAATAAGCTCATCAACCTGGAAGGGGAGGAAAAATTCCGATTTTGGAACACTAATTTTCTCGTTTAAGAATTTGTTAAAGCCATCTTCCAAATATCCAAAGAAATCGGTGTTAAAGCCCCACATATTCATAGAAACAACAGTTTCGGGAGAAAGGGTGATAATTTCGCCCTTTTCGTTTTCATATGCGCAGTCTTTTATGTTTGTAATTTCGGTTATATTGGTAAGATTATTCAATGCGTCGGTTTCACACACACCGCGAGAAACTGTTCCGTTATCGGTAAGGGTATTTTTAAGTCTGAAGCCTACCATACAGTATTTGCCGTTCTGCTTTGCAAGGCAGCTGTTAATCTGCTTATAAGCAGAGGGACCGTAAAAATCATCTGCATTTATTGCGGCAAAGGGCTGTGTTACAAACTCCTTACAGCAAAGTACGGCGTGTCCTGTTCCCCAAGGTTTTTCACGCTCGGCAGGAACTACAAAGCCTGAGGGCAATTTATCAAGCTCTTGAAAAGCGTAATCCACATCAATTTTGTTTTCAATTCTTTTGCCAACCATTTCGCGGAAATCCTTTTCAATTGCCTTCTTTATAACGAAAACAACCTTATTAAAACCGGCTTTTTTAGCATCATAAACGGAATAATCAAGTAAAACTTCACCGTTTGGACCAATAGGCTCTAATTGCTTTAAGCCACCAAAACGACTGCCCATACCAGCCGCCATAACTACCAAAGTTGTGTTAAAATCGCTCATTTTTTATTCCTCCGTTTTGATTTCTTTTGAAGAGCTCGAAGGTCTTATAACGCTCTCTTCATCCGAAAAACCTTCTGTGCTTTCTCTCATAAACAGTATTTTAACCGTCATAATCAAAAGCTTAATGTCAAGCAAAATAGAATATTTTTCAATATAGATTAAATCCATATTTAGCTTGTTTTGTGGTGAGGTATTGTATTTACCGTAGATTTGTGCATAGCCTGTAAGACCGCCTTTAACCCTATGGCGTAAATCGAATTCGGGGAACATCTGAGTGTATTCAAATACGTTTTCGGTGCGTTCGGGCCTAGGTCCAACAAGCGACATATCGCCTTTAAGAATATTTATAAGCTGTGGCAGCTCATCAAGCCTTAAGGGGCGAATAATTTTACCAATAGGTGTTATTCTGTCATCATTGTTTGTTGCCTTCCTAAGGGCAATTTTATCTGCATCTACAACCATTGAGCGGAATTTTAAAACATTAAAAATCTTTCCGTTTTTGGTAACTCGGTTTTGCTTAAAGAAAACGGGACCTCTGTCATAAAGCTTAATTGCCAAAGCAATAATTATCATAAAAGGACTTGCAATTAAAAGACCTATTATTGAAACTATTAAATCCATTGCGCGTTTAATAAACTGTTGCTCAATTGTAAGCCCGTTGTTACGGCATACTAAAATGGGTGTATCGAAAATCTGCGTTTGGTAGCAGTTGTTAATAATAATATCGTTACTTGAAGGTGACATATAAATTCTTTTACGTTCTTTGTAACAATAACTTAAAATATTATTTTGAAGGGATTTTTCAATATTGCCTAATAAAATCGATTCGTATTCATTTACCGCGTTTAAAATTTCTTCCTCATCGGTGTCAGAGGTAATAATGCGGTCTATGGTGTAGCGCTCTTTAATTTTAGCCATTTTGGCTACTATATGTGTTTGGTCGTGTTCGGGGCGAACAATTGCTAAAATATGGTGTGGTTGATACATTGAATAGTAAGCTGTATTAAGGGCGTAGCAACCAAAAAATATAATAGCAAGCTGTATGATTACAGAGCCTATAAGAGGCAGGGGATTAAGCAGAGTACGAGCTATAAGCGAAAGCTCCAAATACATAATAAAATTGGTGAATAACATTGAAAGAGAGAAGCTGTAAATAACTTCGTGAAGGCGTAGTATACCAATTTTAAGACCTCCGTACAAATTGCTGAAAACCATAAGAATAACTAGGTACGAAAAAACAACAACATAGTTACCCTTGTTGCTAAATAAAGCCTCAACATAATGGTTCTGCCAACAACTAATAAAGACACAGGTCATTGAAAGAATAAGCGCAAGCTTAAAGCATAGCATAACCGATTTGCGAAATTTACTTAATATATTCATAATCTACTCCAATAAGCATAAGGAATACAGGTTTATATTACTCTAATAGCATACTGCAAAAACACAAAAAAGTCAAGGCAAAAGGCATAATATTCATATTTTCAAGGGCTTTATGTTTTTGGTATTGATATTTAGCTTTTTAAGTGATATACTGAATAAAATCCAAAGAAAAAGGGGGATAGATGTGACAGACCTATGGAGCTATTTGAAAACTGTGAACAAACCAATTGTTTTATACGGTATCGGCAACGGGGCAGACAAGGTAATAAACCGATTAACCGCCGAAAATATAAAGGTTTCGGGTGTTTTTTCATCTTCGGGGTTTAAAAAGAATAAAAGCTTTGCGGGTCATATAATAAAGGATTACGAAACCCTTAAAGCAGAGCTTGGCGATATGATAATTCTAGTCTGCTTTGGAAGCCATCTGCCCGAGGTTATTCAAAGGGTAAAAAGTCTTGCTTTAGAAAATGAACTCTATATCCCCGATGTGCCCGTAGTGGGTGAGGTTATTTTCGATATTGATTTTGCAAGAAATCATAAGGAAAGCTTAAAAGCGGTGTATGAAATGCTGGCTGACCAAGCATCTAAAACGGCATTTGAAAACATAGTTTATTTTAAGCTTACGGGAAAGCCCCGCTATATTTTTGAAATTGAAACGGAAAAAATAGAAGTATATGACATTTTAAAGCTTAATAACAATGAAACATTTTTAGATTTAGGGGCATACAATGGTGATACCGTTTTAGAGTTTATTCAAAACACTAACGGTTATAAATTCATAACGGCAATTGAGCCTGATAAAAGAAACTTTAAAAAGCTTACCCAAAACACTGGTAATTTGCAAAATATAGCTTGTATAAACTCTGCGATTTCAAATGAAAACGGCGTTCAATTAATGTCAGCCAACCACGGCAGAGGTAATAGCGTTTCGCAAAACACGGTTGAGGTAGAAACTCTTTCGCTTGATAGCATTTGCAGTGAGCATATTCCCACTTTTATTAAAATGGATGTTGAGGGCAACGAGCTAAAGGCAATAGAGGGAGGCAGAGCGGTTATAACCACTGCAAAGCCTAAAATGCACATAGCCTGTTATCACACTTCTTACGACCTTTTTGAAATCCCCTTAAAAATAAAGGAACTTGCAGGGGATTATAAAATTTATCTGCGCCATCATTCCTGTTTTCCCGCCTGGGACAGTAATTATATTTTTACACATTAAAAAGCTTCTGCAACGTTTTGTTACAGAAGCTTTTGACTATTTTATATTGAATTTTTTTGTTACCTTGTCGTTGCTAAAACTAATTAACTCGGTACATTCAACCTCAACAGGGGTTACGCTATCGTTAAGTGTGTAGGCGACCTCAACGTCAAGTGAGGCGCCCTTTTTAATGCTTTTTGACTGATTTTCTGATGAATATTCGGCGCTTTTTGCGGCGGTATAGCATTTGTTTAAACCAATTCCGTCTTGAAATACCTTGTCGTTTATTGCAAATGTAAAGGAAGCGGGATTTTCAGAATTGTTTGTAAAAGCGTAGTTTATAATAACAATATCCTTGCTTTCAATATCCTTTGCCAATCTGCAACCCTTAATATCAATAATAAATTCACCAAGAGCCCCCGTTAGCTTTTCGGGCTTCGACGCGGTTTCATTACTGCTGAAATTGTTTTTAGAAGCCACGGAGGATAGTGTTTCGTTATCGTTATTCATACACCCCGCCAAGGTTAATAAAATTAAAAATACAGTTAATAAATATAATATTTTTTTCATTGTTTTACACTCCTTTGCAATTATTTTTTGTTTTTTAATTCAAAATAAACATAGCAAATAAATGCAAAAAGTGTAATTTGTTTATAATATTTTGCGTTTATCGGCGTTGCCAACTCCGATAATTCCGCCAATGGCACCCGAGGTTACAAAAATTAAAAGCTTTATTAGTGTGCCGGTAGAGGGTGCGGATTTGAATGCCGCCATTCCAATAACGGTGAAAATCAAAAACATTGCAACGCCACATAAAGCACCTATTATAATGCCCTTTTTTGCTAGCTTTTTAGCCGCAGTAAATCCGCCGAAAAATGTTCCAATCGCTACTGAAAGAGAGGCGGTTATAGTGGCAGATGAGGTTGGTAAAATAAAAAATGACATTCCAAAGGCAAATAAAATAAAAAGCAATGCAATTACAATAAGTCCAACAATCAAACCGCTTAAAATGGGTTTTATAAAACTCTCAAAAGAGGTGCCGTTACCGCCAAAATTACCCTTCATAAAAAAATCCTCCAAAGAAATATTACTGATAAATAATATTCCTTTGAAGGGTTAGTTATTACTGTTTAAAATTATTTCTCATCGGTGTCATCGTGTACCGTAAAGTTGGTTTGAACGGCAGAACGAACGATTTTTTGTTTGCTTCTGTCAACAACAGACTCAATAACAATGGAATCTTCTTTTACGGAAATAACCTTGCCGTAAAAACCGCCGATGGTCATAATCTCATCACCGGGTTGAATGTTATCACGCATTTTTGCTTCTTCTTTTTGCTTTTTCTTCTGTGGTCTTATCATAACAAAATAAAGAATAACAAACATTAAAACCATCATAAGAATTGGCATTAAGCCGGTAAGACCGTTGGGTTGTGCATTGTTAGCATTATTTGCAGTTAAAGTGATTAAATTCATTTTTTATCCTCCTAAAGTTTTTAAAAACTTTTCATACCATAACATTATACATTGTTAAACTTCTTTTTTCAAGTGTTATTTTATATTCTTCTTCCATATTTAACAGTTTTTTCATTTTTGAAGGCTTCAAAGCGACCTTCTTCAAGCGCCAAACGAATATCTTCCATTAATTTGTTATAAAAATGGAGATTATGAATAACCGATAAACGATGGTATAGAAGCTCACCGCTTTTAAGCAAATGTCTAAGATATGCCCTTGAATGATTTTTACAGGTGGGGCAGTCACAAGCGGAGTCAATGGGGTTTAAATCGCTTTTGTATTTTTCGTTATTTAGATTTATAATACCCTCGCTTGTAAATAAATGACCGTGACGAGCATTTCGGCTTGGCATAACACAGTCAAACAAATCAACCCCGCGGGAAACACCTTCAATTATATTAACGGGTGTTCCAACACCCATAAGGTAACGGATTTTATTTTTAGGCATAAAGGGTTCAATAGAGTCAATAATGCGGTACATATCCTCGGCAGGCTCACCAACCGCAAGACCGCCAATGGCGTAACCGTCCATATCAAGCTCGGCGATGGTTTTCATATGCTCAATTCTTAAATCATCAAATGTGCAACCCTGATTTATACCAAACAACAACTGATTTTTGTTAATTGTTTCATCTAAAGAATTAAGGCGTTGCATTTCCTTTTTACAACGCTCAAGCCAACGGGTTGTACGTTTGCAAGAGTCTTTGGCATAGCTGTATTCGGCGGGGTTTTCAACACACTCATCAAAAGCCATTGCTATGGTAGAAGCAAGGTTAGACTGAATTTGCATACTCTCTTCAGGACCCATAAAAATACGCTTTCCATCTATATGCGACTGAAAGGTAACGCCTTCTTCGGTTATGTTGCGAAGTGAGGAGAGGGAGAACACCTGAAATCCGCCGCTGTCTGTAAGAATGGGGCCTTGCCAGTTTGTGAACTTATGAAGACCGCCTAAATCGTGAATTAACTTATCACCGGGGCGAAGATGTAAATGGTAGGTGTTGGAAAGCATTACCTGACATCTGACCTCGTTTTTAAGGTCAATAGCCGATACACCGCCCTTAATAGCCGCCGCAGTTGCAACGTTCATAAATGCGGGGGTCTTAAAGGTTCCGTGAACGGTATGGAATTCGCCAAGTCTGGCTTTGTTTTCGGTTTTAATAAGCTTGTACATAAAAAACTCCTTGAATTTATTAAGTAAATAAGGTGAACATTAGCGGTATAGTTCCCATTGAAAATGCAGTAGATAAAAGCGCAAGAGCCGCGCCTGTTTCACATTCTTCATTAACAAGTTTTGGAAAAACAACCGTGTTAAGACCGCAGGGCATTGAATAAACAATTAAAGCGGGTAAAATAACCTCTTCCAAGCCAATAAGCTTAAATACCGTTACGGCAATAAAGGGGATAACCACAAGCCTTAACAAGCAGATTAAGTAGTTGATTTTATTCCTAAAAAACCTTGAAAGCCTGTATTCCGAAAGGGTCATACCCAAAATCAGCATTGTGCAGGGACCCATAGGAGCAGATGCGGTAGAAAGAAAATCAAGCGCAAACTCAGGAAGCGTTATGCCGCAAAGCCCAACAATAGAGCCAAGCGCTATTGCAATAAGCGGTGGATTTATAAGCTTTTTAAAGTTAAGCTTTGCTTTGGTTAAAAAACAATAGCCAATGGTATAAAGATAAATGTTAATAGGCAAAGCAAAAAGCAAAACGCTAAGTAGGGTAGCATCACCGAAAATGGCTTGGGTAAGGGGTACGCCCATATAACCGCTGTTAGGAACGGTTAATGAGTAGGCGTAAACCCTACGGCGATATTTATCCTTGGTAAAAAACTTTGAAAGCAAATAAGCCAAGGTGCCAATTACGGTAAGAGATATTGCCGAGGTTAAAAAAATCTCGTACCTTTCGGTTATGTACTTTAAGGTAAAATTTGTAGAAAACGATTTAAAGGTGGTTGCGGGTAAAAACACCCATACTACCAAGGTGGATAATGTTTTAGCGTGCGATGAGTTGATTTTTTTGCCCTTGCAAAGTAAGAAACCAATAATCGCAAATAAAAAAAGAATTCCAACCTGTTTAAAAACAACTAACACTAACCGTCACCTCTTAAATAGTACATTTAGTATTATACTAGAATAAAAAACAAAGTCAATAGATGCGTGTAAAAATAAACTACAAATTGTTATAAAAAAAGGTATAAAAACAGGTCCACCAGTTTGTAGGGTGAACCTGTTTAAGTGCTTGCTAACCTTTAAAATTTGGTCTTTATAATATTAATTAACATATACGTGCTCAACGTTAAAGCCGTTACCGTTTAAGGTAATTTGTGTACCGCCTAAGGAGTCTTTTGAATGGGCATCAAAGGTACCGGTTTTAAGACCAAAGGTTAATCTGATTCCATCATATAAAATGCTGGTGCTGTTTTTGTGAGTATGGCCTGCAAAAATGCCGTCGAAATTATTATCTTTTAAAATTTGCCATAAAGCCTCATCACCATGTAAGCCGTTAAATTTTTCACCTTTTGCACCAAAGTCTCCGTTTTGGGCAGTAACGGTTTCTCCTATTTTATAGTCGTTTTCATTACTGGAATCGCCATCATCATTTTCATAACCTGATTCTATTGCAGCATACCAGAACTGATTTAACTGAATATGTATTCCCAAAAACTTAGTAACGGTGTAGCCTAAGGTTTTATCAATATTAGCGCTACTGGTATTAAGCCAATCCACCTGGTCAGAACCAAAGCCGTTATCTGTTTTTACGGTTGGCTTTCCATTTTCATCTACTTCATTTGTGTTATAGATTAGATAGTTTCCGTTTTCATCTGTGACTCTTGTGTCTTTATAAGCGCGTTTACAATAGTTTGTATCCATCATATAAACGGTTTTAATTAACTGTTTATCCTGAACAATGCCTATGCTGTAGTTACCGTTACCGGTAAGATCGCCACGCTTGAACAAGCAGTAGTTTTTCATATCGCTTAATTTTTCGAATTTTTCAAATTCAGGGTATAAGCCTTTGAATTCACTAAATGCTACTTCAAAGTAAGCAGAATTTTCTTCGAATTTTTCAAACATATTGCACTGCCAGGTAACACCCATCATACTTTCGTTATCGTGATTACCAAATACGGGAGCCCAGGGAATTTCAAGGCTGTTCATATAGAGTACTAATTTACTGAACCATTCGCCATCATCATCAAATTCGCCGTAAATAAAATCGCCTGTAATAAGAATTAAATCGGGATTAGACTGCTTAACAGATTCCTTAATGTATTTAAAGCATCTGCTGTAAGCGCTTTCATTGGTAAGTTCGGCGCTTCCAGAAACTCTGCTTTCGTACCTTTTTTTGCTTTCATCTATAATTTGGGTATCGGTTAATTGAAGAATGCTTACGTCTTTGCCGCTTGGAGCCTCAACTACAAAATCAACAAGACCTTTAATTTCTTCCATATTTGGATCATAAAGCTCTACGTTTTCCCACTCAGCCACGTACTGTGCGAGTACAACAATATCAAAGAGGTTCTCATTGCCATCGCCATTTACATCCAGCGCTTTGTTATTTACAGTATCTTTAACATCCCAGCCTGCAAAATATTTTGCAAGTAAGGCTACGTCTTGAGCGTCGGGCTCTTCATAGGTGTGGTCAATATCACCGGGGAAAACTATCTTTTCAATACGTTTATTGTATTCAGCTTTTGCGCTTTCAAGGGTCTCCAAATTAGGTAAGAGGGAATCATTGTTAAGTGCATTGCGTAATGCTTCTGCATTTTCGATTTTTTCGCCGCTTTTTACGGTAATTACTTTACTAATATTTTCAATAGCCAACTGAGCTTCGTTAGCCTTTTTATAAAGCTCAACAGTCTCATGGGCGATGGTTTTCATAATATGTTGTTCCTCTGCAGTTATGTTAAGACCTGTGTCTTTGTATTCTACGCCATTATAACCATTTATATCAGACGTACCTGTTATTTCGGCTGTGGAATACGAAAATACGAAGGTACTGTTATCTGTTAAATCAACCTTATTATCTAAAGCGGAAACGCCTGTAAAGGTTTCATACCACATAAGTGCGGCGATTAGTCGGCCTCTGTCATCAAGGTGATGACCGTCACGGCTTAAATTGCGAGCCAGTTCATCTCTTGCTCTGAGAATTGCTTCGCCTACAGGAATAAGAGGTGTGAAACCGTGATTTTGTGAAGCCTTTAAGTAAGACTCTCTTACCTTTTCAAACATAGCTGCTTCTTCGCATTTACCGTCACCATCGGTATCAAAAGCGGTACTGCTTCCATATATAGGACTATCATCAGGATAAGCCCATGTTTCGTTTAAAACGATTTTAGCATTGGGGCACATTTTTTTTACGTAAGCAATAAGCTCGGTAAGGAAAGGTTCGTAAGTGTTAAAATCATAACTACTGCCACTTGCCTGTTGGAATGTAATGTAATCCCAATCGGTAGCAATCAAAGCCTCTTGTAAGCTGAGCTTTTGTGTGTTGGTTTTTCCGGCACTTGTGTAATATCCAAAGCTATATTTATCATTATCGCCTTCAAATATGTTTTTGTAATGACGTTGGAGAGAGCAACCGGCAATATGGCAATAACCTACACGAAGATCTTTGCCGTCAGCCTTAGCAATTTGAGAAATCCAAGCAGTACTATCAAGTGCGAAGCTGTTACCAAGGGCTAATACTTTAACAGTGCCCTCTGTTCTTTCATTTTCATTTAAAGTGGGCTTTGTAACAGTGGTTTCTTCAGCGGGAGCAACTGTAATATTATCTATGTACATTGTATCCTCACCATCATCATTCTCATCATAGGGCGTTGAAGTTGTATATCTAAATACAATGCCATACTGCTCACACAAATCGTAATTACTGTTTCCAAAACGAAGTGTTGCTTTTTCCCAATCACCTGTTGCAGCTATATTATCCTTATAGGTATAAACGCCATTAGAATTGTTAATAAAATCTTTATTTATTACATCACCCTTACTTGGATTATATCCAACAAAGGCAAGTTTGCTTATTTTGCGCTGTTTAGTATCAGTAGACTCTTGGAGTTTCCAATCCATGGAGAACTCATAAACCTTGCCAACAGTAAGTAGAGATTTATCAACAGGAATAAATATATACTCATTATATGCTCTAAGCTGAAGAGATTTATTACCTGTGCAATATTCGGTATTAACTACCTTAGGCTTTGCCCAAATACGGTTGGTAATAAACTCTGCAACGCTTGCATCGGTAGCGGTTTCAAAGTTTTCATAGAACACAGCGCCTTCGAGTTCTTCGGGATCTTCTGGGGTTTCGGGTTGAAGTGAAGTTTCGGTAAGAACTACATCCTTAATATCGAACACATAGTTTTTATCGCTCTTATAATCGTGGAAGGTAAAGCCAAGTGCAGTAACCTGTGATGTTTCACCTTCTACCGCTGCCATTGCAGTAAAATTAACGGTTACTTTGGTCCAATTTGCAAAAGCTGCATTTATATCAGCGTTTGTTGCACTTAAAACAGACTTGTGGTCTGCATAACCGAAATTAGAAAACTTTTCTTTAGTTTTAGGCTGATAACCATCGATAGTCCATGTTGCCTTAAATCCTTCACGACGTACCCAACTTTTAGTTGCATCATCTTTGTCAGTATATGAATAGGCGTAATAGTTGTTTGCTGTTTCAGTGTTAGCGACAGCTGGGGTGCTTGACACTTTTGTTCCTGCCGAGTTAACTGTTGGTTGATAAAAAATAGTTGTAGGAGCATAGAAGGTACCACCTATGTTAAAGCTCTCACTACCTTCAGGTACACGAATGTAATAGGTTAGCTCATACTCATTACCGGGGATAAGGTTAAATGGTGAACTAAGCAAACCAGCACCGTTTTTAGCACCGATTTTTACACTGGCATAATCGTTAACACCATCACCGTTATCATCACCATATGTAACGTTTTGTTGTGTAGCTTGCCAGTTTGTTCCGTCTGCATCGTTAAAGTCTGATTGCATTATGGTTTTGGTTGTTGTACCGTTATTGGTGCAAACAAGTTTAACGTCTTTAAGATCAAACACAAAGTTATCACTACTCTTATGATCGTGGAAGGTAAAACCAAGTGCAGTAACCTGTAAGGTTTCACCTTCTGCCGCTGCCATTGCAGTAAAATTAACGGTTACTTTAGTCCAATTTGCAAAAGCTGCATTTAAATCTGTATTTGTTGCACTTAAAACAGGACCGTGGTCTTTATAGCTGAAGCTAGAGAAGTTAGATTTAACAGTAGGTTCATAACCATCGATAGTCCATGTTGCCGCAAACCCTTTACGACGTGCCCAACTTTTAGTTGCATCATCTTTATTAGTATATGAATAGGCGTAATAATTGTTTGATGCTTCTTCGGTAGAGACAGCTGGGGTGCTTGTCACTTTTGTTCCTGCCGAGTTAACTGTTGGTTGATAAAGGGCAGTTGTAGGAGCATAGAAGGTTGAACCTATTAAGAAACTTACGCTCTCTTCAGGTACGCGAATGTAATAGGTAAGCTCATACTCATTACCGGGGATAAGGTTAAATGGTGAACTAACCAAACCGGCACCGCTTTTAGTACCGATTTTTACACTGGCATAATCGTTAACACCGTCACCGTTATCATCACCAAATGTAACGTTTTGGTGTGTAGCTTGCCAGTTTGTTCCGTCTGAATTGTTAAAATCAGACTCTAGTATTACTTGACCGACTTTTTGGGTTTCTGCCGACACTGTGCCTACACTCAAGATGCTAAAGCAACTAAAGGTAAGAATAAGTGTTAGCAAAAGCGCTAGTGACTTTTTCATAAATATCCTCCTTTAAAATTTTAAAAAATTACACAGTTTAATCATAATACAGTAACTACCAAAAAGCAAATAGAAAACACCTTTAAAGAACTGTGCAAAATAGCCAAAACAAATTCAAAACGGTGGCTACTACAGGATTTTAAGAACGCCGCTACCTACGGTGATACCCTTTAATTTTGTATTTTGCCTTATGATTTTATATCACAAAATAAGCATAGCATCGCCGAAGCTGAAGAAGCGGTATTTTTCCTTAACCGCTGTTTTGTAAGCATTCATTGTGTTTTCGTAACCTGCAAGGGCAGAAACCAACATAATAAGTGTGCTTTCGGGTAGGTGGAAGTTTGTAATTAGAGCATCTAAGCATTTGAATTTGTAACCTGGATAAATAAAGATGCTTGTATCTCCGCTACATTCGGTAATATTGCCGTTTTCATCTGCCGCGCTTTCCACCGTTCTGCAAGAGGTGGTGCCAACACAAATTACTCTACCGCCCTCTGCCTTTGTTTTGTTGATAAGCTCGGCAGTTTCCTTTGGAACGTGATAATGCTCGCTGTGCATTTTATGCTCTAAAATATTATCAACCTTAACGGGTCTGAAGGTACCAAGACCAACATGCAAGGTAACGTAAGCTATGTTTATGCCCTTTTGCTCTAATTCAAGCAACATTTCTTTTGTGAAGTGGAGACCTGCGGTAGGTGCGGCGGCAGAGCCAAGCTCTTTGGAGTAAACCGTTTGATAGCGGTCTTTGTTTTTAAGTTCTTCCTTTATGTAGTGGGGGAGCGGCATATTGCCAACCTCGTTTAAAAGGGCGTAAAATTCGCCTTCAAAGGAAAAACGGAGAATACGGTTTCCGTCGGGCAAAACTTCGGTAACTTCTCCCGAAAGCTTGTCAGAAAAAGTAAATTTATGCCCAACCCGTGCCTTTTTTCCGGGACCTGCAATGCACTCCCAATCGGTGTCATTTTTCCTTTTAAGTAAAACAAATTCAACCTCACTGCCGGTATCGTTTCTTTTTCCAAAAATACGGGCGGGGAGTACCTTTGTATCATTAAGAACAAGCAAATCTCCGTTTTTTAAAAAGCTAAAAAGATTAGTGAAATTTGTATGCTCTACCGAACCGTCTTTGCGGTTAAGAACCATAAGCCTTGAAGCGTTTCTGGGTTCAATGGGGGTTTGGGCAATTAGCTCTTCCGGTAAATCATAGTAAAAATCGCTTCTTTTCATAAATTTAAACCTCACAAACAAGCAAATTATATAAAAGTTTTTAAGCATTAAGCATAGTTTTTTGCTTTTTTAACATTTTGTGTGCTAAATGCATAATATATGTTTGACAAAACCTTCATATTTTGATATTATATAGTATAATGAAAATAATAGTGTTTTGCAATCTATTTATCCATTATATTGCAAAATTCAAAGTTATTCAACTATTTTTATAAAAATCTTCAAAAAGGTTGTGTTTGTTGTGAAAAAATATAAAGTAGGTATTATTGGTGCAACCGGTATGGTTGGTCAGCGCTTTGCGCTTTTACTCCAGAATCATCCTTGGTTTGATGTTACCCTTTTAGCCGCAAGTCCCCGCTCAAAGGGTAAAACCTATGCCGAAGCAGTTGAAGGCAGATGGGCTATGAAATCTCCCATTCCTGAAAAAATGAAGGATATGGTTATTTACAGCGCTACTGAGGATATTGAAGAAATCACTTCTAAGGTTGATTTTGTTTTCTGTGCGGTTGATATGAAAAAGGAAGAAATCAAAGCATTGGAAGAAGCATATGCTAAGCACGAGTGCCCCGTTGTTTCTAACAATAGCGCTCATCGTGGTACTGAAGACGTTCCTATGATTGTTCCCGAGCTCAATCCTGAGCACGTAGAGGTTATTGAGGCACAGCGTAAACGCCTTGGTACAAAACGCGGATTTATCTCGGTTAAATCCAACTGCTCTCTCCAAAGCTATGTTCCCGCCCTTTTCCCACTTAATGAGTTTGGTGTTAAAAAGGCTCTTGTTTGTACCTATCAGGCTATTTCCGGCGCAGGTAAAACCTTTGACCGTTGGCCCGAGATTATTGATAACGTAATTCCTTACATCGGCGGCGAAGAGGAAAAATCCGAAAAAGAGCCGCTTAAGATTTGGGGTAAGGTTGAAAATGGTAAAATCGTTAACGCTACTTCTCCTGAATTCACCGCTCAGTGTATTCGCGTTCCCGTATCAGATGGACATATGGCTGCAGTTTTTGTAAGCTTTGATAAGAAGCCTACTAAGGAAGAAATTTTAAAACGTTGGAAAGAATTCAGCGGCGTTCCTCAGCAGTTAGAGCTTCCTAATGCTCCTAAGCAGTTCCTTTATTATTATGATGAGGACAATATGCCACAAACTCAGCTTGTTCGCGATGTTGAAGGCGGTATGGCTGTTCACGTTGGCCGTCTTCGTGAAGATAGTCAGTATGATTATAAATTTGTTTGCGTTTCACATAATACTTTAAGAGGTGCCGCAGGCGGCGCAGTTTTAATGGCTGAACTTCTTGCAGCAAAAGGTTATTTTGACTAACTCCAAGGAGGAGATTCGATTATGAAAAAATGTATTTTTGAAGGTTGTGCAACTGCTATCGTAACTCCTATGAATTCTGATGGTACTGTTAATGAGCAACGCTTTAAAGAGCTTGTGGAGGAGCAAATAAAGGGCGGTATTGATGCGCTTGTTGTATGTGGTACTACAGGCGAATCTGCCGTTTTAAACCACGCAGAGCACGTTAAGGTTATTGAACTTGCAGTTCAGCAAAATGCAGGCAGAGTTCCGATTATTGCAGGCACAGGAAGTAACGATACTGCCTATGCAGTAGAGCTTTCAAAAGAAGCTATTGCCCTTGGCGCCGACGCTCTTTTAATGGTAACACCT
Organism: Clostridia bacterium; assembly: GCA_017436225.1. Lineage (GTDB taxonomy): Bacteria > Bacillota > Clostridia > Oscillospirales > Acutalibacteraceae > UMGS1279. Next base: position 24,179 of record JAFSDM010000015.1, read on the forward strand.
TATTACAATAAAACTTCACAAGCCGGCTTGATTGCTCATTATAATTATGTTGCAGACCGTGTAGATGCTCCTATTATTGTTTACAACGTTCCTTCCAGAACAGGTGTTAATATTAAACCTGAAACATATTTAGAGCTTTCAAAGCACAAAAATATTGTTGCAGTTAAAGAAGCAAACGGAGATATTTCTTCCGTTTTAAAAACCATTAGCCTTTGCGGAGATAATCTTGCTGTTTATTCAGGTAATGATGACCAAACCGTTCCTATGATGGCTCTTGGCGCTAAAGGTGTAATTTCTGTTATTTCTAATATTTTACCTAACGAATTCCACAATCTTGCTGCCGCTTGTCTTGAGGGTGACTTCAAAAAAGCTACAGAAATGTCTGTTAAGTATTCAGATTTAATGGATTATATGTTTATGGATGTAAACCCAATTCCCGTTAAGGAAGCAATGAACCTTATGGGTATGGGAATGGGCGAGTGCCGATTGCCTTTGGTGGGTCTTAGCGAGAAAAATCGCGAAACCCTTAAAGCAGAGCTTGCAAAGCACGGACTTATCTAATATAAAAATAGGGGGAAGAGGCTTTATCTCTTCCCTTTTTTAAAAGGAAGATAAAAATGTTAAAGATAATTTTAAGTGGTTGTAACGGAAAAATGGGTCGTGTTATTACCGATATTATAAACAAGCGTAACGATGCCGCTATAGTAGCGGGCGTTGACCTTGATATATCTCAAAACGGACCTTTCCCTGTATTTAACAATTTTAATGACATCACCGTTGACGCCGACGTTATTATAGATTTTTCGCACCCCGCAGTGCTAACTGCTATGCTTGATTTTGCAAAAGCAAAAAAACTTGCTGCCGTTATTGCAACTACAGGTTTTTCGGCTGAGCAAATTGATTTAATCAAAGCTTCTGCTAATGAAATTCCTGTATTTTTCTCATTTAATATGTCACTTGGTATTAACCTTTTGGCAGAGCTCTGCCGCAAAGCGGCTACCATTTTAGAGGGTTTTGATATTGAAATTATTGAAAAACATCACAATCAAAAAATTGATGCTCCAAGCGGCACCGCAATTTTACTTGCTAACGAAATTAATGATGAGCTTGGCGGAAAAATGGATTATGAATATGACAGACACTCTAAAAGAGAAAAACGTGGGGCTACCGAAATTGGAATTCACGCAATCCGTGGCGGCACAATAGTGGGTGAGCACGACGTTATTTTTGCAGGTCGCGATGAAATTATAACCCTTTCCCACTCGGCTCGCTCTAAAGAGGTTTTTGCGGTTGGCGCAGTTAATGCAGCATTCTTTATAAACGGAAAAAATGCCGGAATGTATAGCATGAAAGAACTCGTTGCAGAAAAATAAATAGCATTTTTGTTTTTTAGGCAGAGATTTATTTTTGCAAATCTCTGCCTTTTAATGTATAAGTTTAGTTTTTAAAAAATTAATAAACACATTGATTTTTTTCGATTTTATGGTATTATTACCTTGTAGAAATTTTTAGGGGGGAATTTTATGAAAAAAGCACTAGCAATTTTGCTAACACTTATTTTTGCCTTTAGCTGTTTTTCTGTTTTGGGTACAGGTATGGTGTTTGCAGAAACTGCGCAACCCCCTTATATCTCAGTTGTAGATACTGAAGGTAACCCCCACAAATACGGCGCAGATATTGGCGCTAAGGTTAACGTTACTCCAAATGCAGATGGTAGCAATACCTTTACTCTTATTTACGATGATATGGATAAAGTCAATGCTTTTATGGGCTGGTATGATGGGGAAACCTTCCTTTCACCTGATTTAACCTATACAGCTGATGCAACAGTAAATAAGGATAATGTTAAGGCAAAAATTCTTTGCCGTAGCGTTATTTCAGGCGGTCTTGGTTTTGAAAGCTATAAAACATCCACATCCCTTCGTGTTGACCCTAAGCAATCTGGAACTCCACCTTATAATGATAGATGGGGTATTTGGAGTAATTTTACAACTGATAGCACTAACAGTGCTCCTGGTTATGAAAACATAGACTGGGATTTTGATATTAAAACCACCGTTGGAGATACAACCGTAAAATACGCACCAACCTATGATACTTCGACTTCTGCTTTTACTGTTTCGCAAACCGTTATTAAGCCATACAGCGGCAAATCTATGTTCTACTTTGCGGCGCGCTCACGTTCTGTTGTTCGTAAGCTTGATAATTTAAAACCCAATACCGAGTATGAGCTTTCCTTCTATACATATAATCTCAGTAAATGGGATTTTCTTTCCAAGGTTACTGTTGCTGATACTTACGATATGAAAACGGGTATTACCTCCAGTAACAGTACTGTTAAGGTTTATGCCAGTTATAAAGAAGCGCTGGAAGAAAACACCATAGGATATAACGAAATTGCCGATACCTTCAAAATCCTTAGATGGAATAAAATTTCTCTTAAGTTTACCACCGATGAGGATGATACCAAACTTTATTTGCATCTTTGCACTGAAACGGGTAACAACTCCAGCTCTACAAGTAAGCAGTTTATAGATAATCTCACCGTTACTGAGGTTCGGCCACCCGAAACCTTTAATGATGCCGTTGAATTTATCGGCGCTTCTATTCGCAAGGGTGACAAGAACACTCCTCAAGCTTTAAGATTTAAATTTGAAATTTCTAATTATATTACCAACCTTTATGATAATGGCTATTCGTTAAAAGAGTATGGCGCTTTAGTTGCCTATAACCAAACTTTAAGTGGTAGTGAGCTTAATTTTGATACAAGCGCAAAGTATTATAAAGGTGTTGCCTACAATAAAGAAGATGGCACCAACAAGGTATTTGCAACTACTGATACAGGTTCTATTGTTTCCTTTGCGCTATATAATATTGGCGTTATAAATAAAACAATTGATTACAGTGTCTATAACCAAGCAATTGTAGCAAGACCCTACTCAATTTACGTTGATGAAAACGGCAATGAGCATATTTATTATGCCAATTCCGAAAGCATTTCGCTTTTTGATGTTATTGATGCTATTTTAAGTAAGTCAACCTTAGAAAATGTTAAACCAAGCGAGTTAACCAGCTACCTTTCTGACGTTATTACAGTAAGAAACATCATTGACAGTAAGGCGTATGATGCTTATGTAGCAGCAGGTAGAACCACTTATACTAAAAATGATTCTTTAGGTTCTGTAACTCTTACCGACCTTGGCGAAAAGCTTCCCATTCACACTGAATTACAATCTGCCTATTTAAGCGGTTACTATAATAATATTTCAGAGCATGCAGGCGGTACTGCCGAGCTTAGCCGTTCTAAAGCTATTACCTTTAGTTGGACTGATACCAATTTTGCTAATGGCACATTATATGGATATTTGCTAACCCTCAGCGAAAACAGTGACCTTTCAAATGGTGATGTTTACGCTATCAATATTAATTTAGTAGACCTTTATAACCTTAAAATTGGTACTACTTATTATTGGAGCGTAACCGCCATTTATAGCGATGGCGTTGTTATAAGTGATGTTGATACTTTTTCAACAGAAGCTACAGCTCCCAGAAACCTTTATATAAGTGGGGTTACAAATGCTCGTGATATAGGTGGCTGGACCATTAACGGCAAGCAGACAAATCAAGGGCTCATTTTCCGTATGGGTCACCTTGATAGTGTTACATTAAAGGGTCAGACTACCCTCTTTAATGAACTGGGTATAAAGAGTGAGATAGATATTCGTATGGAGTCCGAAGCTAGAAATGTCTTTGGCGATAAGCTAAAGTATTATGCCTTTTATATGGGCTATTCGGGAGGTATTATTACATCTAACCACGAATCTATTGTTAAATTCTTTGAGGTTTTGGGCGATGAGAGTAATTATCCCATTGTTTACCATTGCAGCATTGGTACCGACCGTACAGGTATGATGTCCTTCCTTTTAAATGGACTTTTGGGTGCTACCGAAGAACAACTTTACAAAGATTACCTATTCTCTAATTTTGGTAACATAGGCTCCAACCGTACTCCCGAAACTATTACATATTATCTTAGTGTTGTTAATGAGTGTAAGGGAACCACTCTTTCCAAGCGTATTTACAACTATTTACTGAATATAGGTGTTAAGTCGGAGCATATGGATACATTTATCCGTATTATGACAAAATAATTAAAGTTTTTAACAGAGATTTGTGAAAACAAATCTCTGTTTTTGTTTTAATCCTTATTTCAAAACAATTGACTTTTTTGTTTTATATGTTATTATTATTTTGTATAATTATTTTTAAATAAAAGGGAGAGTATTTATGAAAAAGTCATTATCTATTTTGCTAACACTTATTTTTACCTTTAGCTGTTTTTCTGTTTTAGGTACAAGTACGGCGTTTGCAGAGCAAAGTGCAGGTCAGGAATTAGTAAAATCTGACTTTGAAAAGGACTATGAGTCCGGTTCAACACATTGGGTTAGTACAATTGCAGGAAAAGAAAGTGTTGAAATTAAAAAAGAAGAAAATGAGGACGTTTATTACGCTCGCGTTTCTAATATTAATACGTTAGAGGTTGGTATGTTTACCGCGCCTTTTGAATTATATACAGGAAATGAGTATGAGCTTAGTTTTGAATTCCGCACACCTAAAACAAGGGATGCCGGTTATAATTTGGGCGGCACCGCCTATCAACCTGCATTTGGCCTTTTTGAAGTAGAGGCTAATTCCGATAAATCTGAGGTTGTTAGCGGTAATAAATTTGTTCCGGCTAATACCTTTTACGCCTATTATACCTCAAATATAAAACGTCGCACCGGTTTTTCGGGAAACTGGACTATAACAACCGGCGAAGAAACTCCACGTACGGTTACGGTTAACGATTGCGCGTCTTCATATATTCGCTATGATACCGACGGTTATAAAGATCTTATAAGCGCTAAAGATGCAACTGAGGTTTATAAAAACTGGGCTAAGGTAACCTTTAAGTTTAATGCAGTTGCTAAAGAAGAGGGAGAGCTTTCTCAAACCGCAGCATTTGCTTTCTTTTATAACTTAGCAAGCACTTCTGATTTAGTTTTCGATATTAAGAACGTTAAACTTATTTGCACTAAGGGAAGTGATGGTACTGTAATCCCCGAAGAGCCTGAGGTTAATCCCAATGCCCCCGGTGAGCTGAAGGCACCTGTAACTGTTTTAAATACTGATGGTGAGGCTCATCCTTATGCCGCCGATTTAGGTGTAATTGATGCTAAAGGCACAAAAAATTCCAATGGTACATACACCTTTACCATTAATTATGATGCTATGGAAGGTGTTAATAGCTTTGAGGGTTGGTTTGACGGTGAAACCTTACTTTCTACTGAAGAAACCTACACATCCACAGCAGACGTAAATGCCGAAGATGTTAAGGCAAAAATCATCTGTAGAAGTGTTATTTCAGGTGGTCTTGGTTTTGAAAGCCATACCGAAAAAACCAGTCTTGCTGTTCAGCCCGAAAAGCAAGGTACACTTCTTTATGAAGATAAATGGGGTTTATGGAGCATTTATGGTAAAAACGGCCATTACGAAACTGATACAAATACCTTTACAAGATATGCCTATTACATGAGTGATTCTGCCAGAGAGTCGGTTTATAACGCTGAAACAGGCACTTTTAATAGAGATAAGTCAGTAACTATCAGACCCTATAGCGGAAACAGTATGTTTGGTTTTGATGCACGAGGTCGTTCTATTGTTCGTAAGTTAGATAATTTAAAACCAAATACCGAGTATCAGCTTTCTTTCTATTCATATAATCTTTCCAAGTGGGATTTCTTAGAGAGAGTAACAGTTGCAAATACTTATGATTTATTAACAAAAACAATTGCTTCTTCCGAAACATCTTATACAGTTGACAATGTTAAAGTTTACGGTTATTATAAGGAAGATTTGGCTGAAACTGATATAAGATACAACACGCCCAAAATTGCTGATGAAAATAAGGTTCAAAAATGGACAAAGATTACAGTAAACTTTAAAACCGATAATAATACCGAGTTTTACTTACATCTTGCTACATCAAATAATGGCTATGATGCTTTAACTTCTACCAAGCATTATATAGATAACCTTACTGTTTGTGAGGTTGAAATTCCCGACTCATTTGAAAAGAGTGTTGAATATAAAGGCGCCGCTATCCGTAGAGGTGATGATAAAACTCCTCAGGCGTTAAGAGTTAAATTTGAAATTCCTAACTCTATTACCAACCTTTATAATGACAACGGTTATTCATTAAAAGAGTATGGCGCGTTGGTTGCTTATGACCAAAATTTAAATGGCACTGAGCTTAACTTTGATACAAGCGCAAAGTATTTTAAAGGCGTTGCCTACAATACAGAAGATGGCACCAACAAGGTATTTGCAACTACTGCTACAGGTTCTGTTGTTTCCTTTGCACTTTATAATATTGGCGTTACAAACGGAACTACTGATTACAGCGCCTATAATAAAGAATTTGTAGTAAGACCTTACTCAATTTATATTGATGAAAGCGGTAATGAGCATATTTATTACGCCAATTCTGAAACTGTTTGTGTTTTTGATGTTGTTGATACTATTTTAGCTCAGTCTACTTTAGAAAGTGTTAAACCTAGTGGGTTAACAGGCTATCTTTCTGACGTTATTACCGCAAGAAATATTCTTAGCGGTGAGGCTTACGACGCTTACAAAGCGGCAGGCAGAAATAATTACTCACAAAACGATTCTATGGGTGGATTAACCCTTAACGATCTTGGCGAAAATCTCCCCATCCACACTGAACTTCAAGCAGAATATTTGACTGGTGAGTATGCAGATATTGCAAATTTTGCAAGCGGTGTTGCTGAACTTAGCCGTCCTATGCCTATTACATTTAGTTGGAATGATACCAGTTCAACAGGTACATTATACAGATATTTATTAACCGTAAGCGAAAATAGTGACCTTTCAAATCCGTTAGTTTACGCTACTGCCGATAATTCAATCGACGTTTATAATTTTAAAATCGGTACAGATTATTATTGGAACGTAACCGCCATTTATAGTGATGGTATTGTTGTAAGTGACGTTGACAAGTTCTCAACAGAGGCTACAGGTCCACGTAACCTTTACATTAGCGGCACTACAAACGCACGTGATTTAGGCGGTTGGACCATCAATGGTAAGCAGACAAATCAGGGCGTTATTTTCCGCTCAAGCCAAATCGATTATATAACTGTCGAAGGCAGAAACACCTTAATAAATGAACTTGGTGTTAAAACTGAAATTGACATTCGTGAAAGTAAAGAAGCTGTAAATACCTTGCCTGATGATTTGAATTATAATGCCTTCCACACTAAGAGTCATATTTTTAAAGATAGTAAAGAGACTATTAAAAAGTTCTTTGGTGTATTAGGCAATAAAGCTAATTATCCTATTATCTTCCATTGCAAGATAGGTACCGACCGTACAGGTATGATGGGCTTCTTACTAAATGCACTTTTAGGTGCCAGTGAAGAGCAGCTTTATACCGATTACCTTTATTCTAACTTTGGTTATATAGCCGGCGCACGTGATCGCGAAGTAATTGATGGTTACCTTGAAGTTATAAACGCAGCCGAGGGTGAAACCTTTGCAGAGAAAACTTATAACTATCTTGTGAATCTTGGTGTAAATGCAGAGCATATGGATACCTTTATTGAAATGATGACAAAATAATTAAAGTTTTTAACAGAGATTTGCGAAAACAAATCTCTGTTTTTGTTTTAATCCTTATTTCAAAACAATTGACTTTTTTTGTTTTATATGTTATTGTTATTCTATATAATTATTTTTAAATAAAAGGGAGAGTATTTATGAAAAAGTCATTATCTATTTTGCTAACACTTATTTTTACCTTTAGCTGCTTTTCTGTTTTGGGTACAGGTATGGTGTTTGCAGAAACTGCGCAACCCCCTTATATCTCGGTTGTAGATACCGATGGCAACCCCCACAAATACGGCGCAGATATTGGCGCTAAAGTAGATGTTAAAGCTAACGAAGATGGTAGCAATACCTTTACCCTTACATATGATAATATGGATAGCACCAATGTTTTTATGGGTTGGTATAATGGTGAAACATTCCTTTCTGCCGATACTACATTTACCGCGCCTTCAGGTGTAAATAAGGATAACGTAAAAGCAAAAATCCTTTGCCGTAGCGTTATTTCCGGCGGTCTTGGTTTTGAAAGCTATACCGCCACTACCTCGCTTCGTGTAGCGCCGGACGAAAAGGCAGATGACGTTATCCCATCTGACGATAAATGGGGTCAGATAAGCAAAAACGGGTATCGTAAAAAAAGTGATACCGTAATGCCAATTCAGGCAGTTTATGGTAGTAAAAGTATTAACTACACATCCGAATACAAAAATGGTAGTTACACACAGGTCTCCACAACGGTTAAGCCCTATAGCGGTAATTCTATGTTCAATTTTGCCGCGCGTGCACGCTCTGTTGTTCGTAAGCTTGATAACCTTAAGCCCAATACCAGCTATGAACTTTCCTTTTACGTTTATAACTCAAGCCGTTGGGATTTCTTAGAAAGACTCTGTATAACAGATTACTTAAATATTAAACCTAGCGAGTTATATCCTACGCTTAATTCAACCGGCATAGTTAAGGTATATGCCTATTATTTAGCCGATACTATGCCTTGTGATGAAAACGGTAAGGACGTACTAAAAAGCGAAGCAATGGTTCGAAATTGGACTAAAATTTCGGTAAATTTTACAACCGACGCAGATGATACAGAGCTTTATTTACATCTTGCTCAGGCGGTGGGTAATGATAGTGGTAAAACCAGTAATATTTTTCTTGATAACTTCACCTGCTCAGAAACCGTTATAGGTTACGTAGGTAATTCAATCAGAGCCGAGGAGCCTTCAATACCTCAGGCGCTTCGCTATAAGTTCTCTATTAACAAAAAGTTGCTTAACGCCTTTGCGGGTATGGCCTTTAAAAAGCTTGGTTTACTTGCAGTTAAGTCAGAAGTATGCGGTGCAGATACTCTTGAAATTGGTAAGGAGTATAACGCTAACGGCGTTGTTACAAAGGTTAAGGATTATGAGGTTAAGGAAAAAAATTATCAGTCTAAGGAGGGTGATTCTGTAAACACCTATTTTACTGCCGCGCTTTATAATATTGGCGTTAATGAAGACGGCACCAATTATAGCGAATACGGTAATGATTATGCCGTAAGACCGTACATTATCTATGAGGATGCAAACGGTAAAGAAAAGGTTATTTACGGTAATACCATTAACGCTAACGTGTTTGGAGTTGTGCATAGCATAGTTAATGAAAACATTAGCGCTGATGACGTTAAGGTTGCAAAAAACCTTCTTGCCAATAAAGATATTTCTGAAAAGTTTTATAATTGGCAGGGTACAGACGGTTGGTATATAGGTGAGTCTAAAGCAACCGACTACGCATATTCCTTTGCCATAATTGGTGATATTCAAAAAACTACTAAAAACAATCCCGAAAAGCTTCACTATATTTATGATTGGATTGTAGATAATAAAAACAGTAAAAATATTCAGTACGTTATGAGTATGGGCGATTTAACCGATGGCAGTTCAGATACCGAATGGGTACTTGCCAGAGACCAACATTTACGTTTGGAAAATGCAGGTATAAACCAATCTATTGTACGTGGTAATCATGATAGTATTAGTAAGTATGATAAATATATAACTACCGCAAAGTTTGGCACAAAGCTTGATTCTAGTTACAAAAATATGCGTAATACCTGCAGACTTATTACAATTAGCGGTGTTAAGTATATGATGCTTACCTTAGATTTATTCCCAAGCGCTGAGGAAATTGCTTGGGCAGAAAATCTTATTACTACGCATAGTGATTATAACGTTATTTTATCAACTCACGCTTATTTTAACAATATGTCATATGAAGGCAATTTCACCTATAACACAGAGGTTAGTTCAAGCTATTCAAGTAAGAAACTTGAAGAATTAAATGATGGCAGAACAGCAGATGACCTTTATTCAGGTAAAGAAATTTATGACAGCTTAGTTTCAAAATATAGTAATATTGTTCTTGTTTTGTGCGGCCATAACGACCCTTATGATGACGGTCCAAACTTTAGAACCGTTACCCGTGCAGATGGCTCAAAGGTTGTAGAGATGATGACAAACTTCCAAGGCGTTGAGGAAAGAGAGGGTCGTGCCTACGGCACCCTTGCAATGCTTTATTTCTCAAACGATGGCAAAACGGTTCAGGTTGAATTCTTCTCAACAGTTAGTTCTATGTTCTATAAGCAAAAATTCCAAACCGAGTTTGAAATTGATTTAAAAAAATAATTATTAGGTATAGCAGTTTTAAAAAGCAGAGATTTGCGAAAACAAATCTCTGCTTTTTTGCATATATTTATTTTTTCACGCATATTCTGTACAAAGAGTAGAGCCATTGGAGGGCGTGAAAATGACAAATACAAATATCTACAAGGATATAGCACTAAGAACCGAGGGTTCAATATTTTTAGGGGTCGTAGGCCCTGTAAGAACAGGGAAATCAACCTTTATAAAGCGTTTTATGGATACCTTGGTATTACCTAATATCGAGGGTGAGTTTCAGCGTGAAAGGGCAAATGATGAAATGCCTCAGGCATCGTCGGGCAGAACAATTATGACCACCGAGCCTAAATTCATCCCCGAAAATGCCGCTAAAATCAACCTTGATGGCGGTATGGAGTGCAGCGTAAGGCTTATTGATTGTGTTGGTTATATTGTTCCAAGCTCCTTAGGATACATTGAGGGCGACTCACCGCGTATGGTAAAAACCCCTTGGTATGAGGAAGAAATTCCCTTTAATATGGCGGCTGAAATCGGTACCAAAAAGGTTATTACCGAACATTCTACAATCGGTCTTGTGGTAACCACCGACGGCAGTATTAGTGATATTCCAAGGGATGAATATGCCGAAGCCGAGCAGAGAGTTATAAATGAGCTAAAGGAAATAAATAAGCCCTTTGTGGTACTGCTTAACTGTATTTATCCCACCTCAGATTCGGCAGAAGCCTTGGCAAATGAGCTTTCAGAAAAATATTCGGTACCAGTTATTCCCGTGAACTGTTTGGAGCTTACTGAAGCGGATATACATAACATCTTAGCAAGGGTGCTTTTTGAATTTCCAATTAAGCAAATCACCATAAATTTACCCGATTGGGTATCCGCTATTAAAGAGGGACACGAGCTAAGAACTACTCTTTACAATATGGTTTTTGAAAGCGCTTCAAGTATTACCCATATAAGGAATATCAAGGAGCTTGAAAAAAGCATTAGTGACTGTGAACAGATTGAAGGCTACACACTTAAAAGGATTGATTTAGGAACAGGCAAGGCGGAAATAAAGGCCGATTTGCGCCGCGATATCTTCTTCGATATTGTGTCACAAAACAGCGGTATGACAATTAAAAACGACTGTGAGCTTATTAACAGTCTGGCAGAGCTTAGTGAAATTAAAAAGGAGTTTCTGCCCATTAAAAACGCCCTTGAAGAAGTAGAAGCAACGGGTTATGGAATAGTAATGCCATCAATTGAGCAATTATCACTTGAAGAACCTGAAATTATGCGTCAGGGTGGAAAGTTCGGGGTTAGACTTCGTGCTTCTGCACCGTCGCTTCACATAATGAAGGCGAATATTAAAACCGAGGTTTCACCAATAGTGGGTAGTGAAAAGCAGTCAGAGGATTTGGTAATGTATTTGCTTAAGGAGTTTGAAGAAAATCCAATTCAAATTTGGGACTCAAACATTTTTGGCAAAAGTCTGCACGATTTAGTAAACGAGGGACTTCATACCAAGCTTTCGCGTATGCCGCAGGAGGCAAGAATGAGAATGCAGGAAACGCTGGAGCGCGTTATTAATGAGGGTTGCAGCGGTTTAATTTGCATTATTTTGTAAAATGAAATTTGTTTAATTTATATAATAAAAGACCCTTTGAAATTACTGTTTCAAAGGGTCTTAATATTTTTCATAAAGGGACTAAAAGGTTTTAAAAAGCTTGTTTGTGTATTCGGTTTTTCCACCAATGGGGCGCTGTAATGAAAGCGAAAAAATATCGCCTGCTTTAACCTCTAAACGGGCGAATTCCGTCGCAGTTTCGCCAAGCCGTTCAACCTCTTTAAGCGATGCAATTATTGGCAATTTGGTACGCTTTGAAACAAGAGATAAAAGCTTTGCGCCGTTTTCATTCATTCCTAAAACCCTAATGTAGGGCACGGGTTGTTTTTGAAGCTCGGCGGTAACACCAAGGTAGGACGCTAAAATAATTCTTCTTAGCCTTGCGTGGGTGTACCTTTTGGATTTTACCGACGCAAGTATTTCGTCCATAGTAGAAAAATTGTTTGCGGCAGAGATTATTCTGTTTTCCAAGCCTTCGGAAACATCAGGCGCTAAGCGTAGTTTTTCGGGGGTAATGGTCCTTAAATGAGCCACCATCGCTCTATCTAAAAGGTAGATGGATGAATAGTGCTTTTGTGATACTTCATCAGCAAAAACCTCATATGATTTTTGCGGCATAAAGGGCTCCTTTAAATCTAAAAGACTAGGCGTTTTTCTAAGCTCTGATGCACTGCAGAATTTATCGGTGATTTCACTACTGTCGTGTGAAACTCCAATTCGTTTTACAGCCTTAAATTCACACTTCATATTAAGGCGTTCTGCCGCTAAAATGTATTCAATTCCTAAGGTATCATTAGGATTTTGAAGTATTCTAGAGTCGGTAAGGGGCGAGATTTTTCCAAATGCGTTTTGCCTTGCCGCCGCAAAGGTAAGCCCCTTTGCAAGTTCTTCTTTTAAAGCGGCGGTAAGCTTTGGGTTGTTAAGCTGATTTGCCGCAGCTTTTAGCGTGTTTATATCACCACACTCACTGCCAAAGCAGATTGTATCAACAATTCCAAGCGAATTTAAAAGGTTTACACCGCCGTTTGCAAAGTACATTGCGGTTGAAATGCTATAGGGTAGTGGAAGCTCTAAAACCAAATCCACACCGCATAAAACAGCCGCCTTGGCGCGGGCGAATTTTGAAATAATTGCAGGCTCGCCGCGTTGAACAAAATTTCCGCTCATAACTGCAACCGTAAGGGTATCTTTTTCTGCTTTAATTTTGTTTACAATATACTCGTGACCGTTGTGAAATGGGTTGAATTCAGCTATTATTCCGCAAATATTCAGAAAAACACCTTCTTTTGCCATTTTTTGCATATTTTAGTTTAAATAAGTCTTGAAAAAAATTACAAAATATAGTATTATAAACAATATATAAGCCTTTAATATAATACCACATTTATTGAGAAGGTGCAATAGTTTTTAAAATTTTTAGTCGCTCTGCGACGGATAGGAGTTTTTTATGAAAGTTTTAGTTGTTAATGCAGGTAGTTCATCACTTAAATATCAGCTTATTGATATGTCAAACGAAAAGATGATTGCTAAAGGTAATTGTGAGCGTATTGGTGCAGATGATTCGGTTTTAACACATAAAGCTGCCGATGGTCGCAGTGTAGTTGTTGAGGAAGCTATGCCTACCCATAGCGAAGCCTTCACAAACGTTATTAAGGCTCTTACCGAAAGTGAAGCTTCGGTTATTTCATCACTAAGCGAAATTAGTGCAGTTGGCCACCGTGTTGTTCAAGGCGGTATGGGCTTTACCGAATCCTGCCTTATTAATGAAGAGGTTATTGCCGCAGTTGAAAAATTTAATCCCTTGGCACCACTTCACAATCCTGCTAATATTCTTGGTATTCGCGCTTGTATTAAAGTGTTTGGCGAAAACGTACCTCAGGTAGCAGTTTTTGATACCTCTTTCCATTCTCATATGCCCGCAAAGGCTTATATGTACGGCGTACCTTATGAGTATTTTGAAAAATACGGTGTTCGCCGTTATGGCTTCCACGGCACATCTCACCGCTATGTTACCGATAAGGTTGCCGAGCTTATGGGCAAGGATGTAAAGGATCTTAAAATTATCACCTGTCACCTTGGTAATGGTGCATCTATTGCTGCTGTTAACGGCGGTGTATCGGTAGATACTACTATGGGCTTTACCCCACTTGATGGATTTATTATGGGTACACGCAGCGGCTCATTAGACCCCTCTGTTGTAACCTTCATTGCTGAGAATGAGGGCAAATCTCCCGCAGAAATGGATGCTTTGCTTAACAAAAAATCAGGCGTTTTAGGTATTTCGGGCGTTTCTAATGATAATCGCGATGTTTGTGAAGCTGCTGCTGCAGGTAATGAAAGAGCAAAGCTTGCTATTGAAATGCAAAATTATCAGATTATTAAATATATTGGTAGTTATGTTGCTGCAATGAACGGCGTTGATGCTATTGTTTTCACAGGCGGTATTGGTGAAAACAATTACGATATTCGTGAAGCTGTTTGTGATAACTTTACTTATCTTGGTCTTGAAATTGATAAGGAGTTCAACAAAGAACACGCACACATTAAGGGCAATAGCTACAAAATTTCTACAGATGCTTCTAAGGTTGCTGTATTTGCAGTTTCTACCGATGAAGAAATGGTTATTGCAAGAGATACTCTTGCTCTTGTAAAATAATTTAAAAAGGGTTTGCTTTATGTTTTTAAATGAACTTCGTTTAGCTATAAAATCGGGCGGGTATGATAAGGATTTTGAGATTTTATATCGCAATGCAAATGATGCTCGTTTCAGATATTTAAAGGCAACAGATGAATTTGAAAAGCTCTATGGCGATGCAGATGTTAATTTGTTTTCTGCACCCGGTCGTACCGAGGTGGGCGGTAATCATACCGACCATCAGCACGGTAGAGTTTTGGCGGGCAGCGTTAATTTAGATGTTATTGCCGTGGCTGCCAAAAATAATGATAACATCGTTCGTATTAAGTCCGAAGGCTATGATATGGATGTTATTGATTTAAACCAGTTAGATGTTGTTAAGTCTGAAGAAGGCAAAGCAATTTCGCTTATTCGCGGTATGTGCGCGTTTGTTAAAGAATTAGGCTTTGAAATCGGCGGATTTAATGCATACACCACCTCTAATGTTTTAAAGGGCTCGGGACTTTCCTCCTCTGCGGCTTTTGAGGTGTTAATAGGTGTTATTTTAAATCATCTGTTTAATAATGGTGAAATTAGCGCCGTTGAAATAGCTAAATTAGCTCAAAAGGCTGAAAATGTTTATTTTGGTAAGCCTTGCGGTCTTATGGATCAAATGGCAAGCTCTGTTGGCGGTTTTACAGCCATAGATTTTGCCGACCCTAAAAATCCTGTTATTGAAAAAATTGAGTTTGATTTGGCATCCCAAAATCATTCCCTCTGCATTGTTAATACAGGTGGCAATCACGCCGATTTAACAGATGATTATGCAAAAATCACCGAGGAAATGCATTCGGTTGCGAACGCTTTAGGCGAGGAATATTTGCGTGATATAAACGAAAAAGAATTTTTCTCAAAGCTTTCCTCCCTCAGACAGGATTTTTCTGACCGAGCATTACTTCGAACAATGCATTTCATTTCTGAAAATGCGTTGGTGGTTGAGCAGAAAAAAGCCTTACAGGAAAACAGATTTGAAGATTTCCTTTCTATGATTAGTAAGTCGGGAAATTCTTCCTTTAAGTATTTACAAAATGTATATTCAAGTAAATCACCCTATGAGCAAGGCATTTCCTTAGCTCTTGCCGTAACCGAGCGCTTTTTAAATTCAAAAGGCGCCCACAGGGTTCACGGCGGTGGCTTTGCAGGAACAATCCAAGCTTTCGTTCCTAATGATATTCTTGAAGATTATAAAAACACTATTGAGTCCGTTTTCGGGGAAGGAAGCTGTTATGTGCTTAACATTCGCCCTGTTGGTGGATATGCCCTTACCTTAAAAGGCTAATTTGAAATTTATTTTTGTACAATCCGAAGTTGTTTTTTCATCTTCGGATTGTACTGTTGAAAGAAGAACTTTAAAATGATTGGTTTAGGTACTATAATTAACGTTTTTGCCATAATTATTGGCGCAACGGTTGGCATCTTGTTACATAAAATAATTCCAACACGACTTCAAAATACCGTAACCTCGGCAGTAGGACTTTCGGTTTGTTTTGTTGGAATTTCGGGTGTTGTTTCAAAAATGCTTGTGTCAAATAATGGTGTGTTTGAAACTAAAGACACAATGTTAATGGTAGCATCTCTTGTTATCGGTGCTTTTATTGGTGAACTGTTTAATATAGAAAAGCAGCTTGAAAGATTTGGTAACTTTTGCAAAAGTCATATTAAATCCAAAAAGGAAAATGCAAGATTTACCGAAGGCTTTGTTTCTTCATCGCTTTTATTCTGTGTTGGTGCTATGGCTATTGTTGGTTCGCTTGAAGATGGTCTTACAGGCAATTATACAACCCTTTTTGCTAAATCGTTAATGGATGGTACTGTTTCAATCTTTTTCGCTGCTTCAATGGGAGCAGGTGTTTATTTATCGGTGCTTCCGATAGCGATTTATCAAGGTGGAATAACCATTTTAGCAGGCGTTATTAAGCCATATTTAAGTACAGTTTTAATTGATCAGCTATCTTTGGTTGGCTCAGTTTTAATTTTCGCAATTGGTTTAAATATGTGTGCAAACACAAAAATCAAAATAGGTAATCTTTTACCTGCGGTTTTGGTTCCAATTGTTTATAACATAATTGTAAGTATTTGATTGCGAGGAGTTATTATGATTAATTCTTATTTATCAGAACTTTTAGATTATGCCATAGAGCGTAATATGATTGAAAAAGTTGATGAAACTTATGCAGTAAATCGCGTTTTAAATTTAATTGGTGGCGAGTCTTTTGAAAGAAAAGAGTACCAAAAGCATAGCAACATTGAAGAAATTTTAAGCGGTATTTTGGATTACGCCTTTGAAAAAGGCAAGCTTGAAATGAATACAACAACTTATAGGGATATTTTATCTGCCGATATTATGGATATTTTTACATCTATCCCTTCGGTTTTATATAATAAATATTTTGAAAAATATAATAGTTCTCCAAAAGAAGCAACAGATTATTTTTATGCTCTTTCGCAAAATAATAACTACATTATGCGTGAAAGAATTAATAAAAACATCGTTTGGAAAACTAATGTTGAGGGTTATGGAGAAATAGATCTTTCTATTAACCTTTCAAAACCCGAAAAGGACCCCAAAGAAATTGCTCTTGCAAAGCTTTCCAAGCAAAGCGGTTATCCTAAATGCTTGCTTTGTAAAGAAAATGTTGGATTTGAAGGTAATGTTTCGCATCCTCCAAGAGCCAATCACAGAATTATTCCAATAACCTTATCGGGTGAGCAGTGGTATTTTCAGTATTCACCCTACGGATATTTTAACGAACACTGTATTCTTTTGCACGGCGAACACGAACCAATGAAGATTACTCGCAAAACCTTTGAAAGGCTTATTGGTTTTGTAGAGCAGTATCCCCACTATTTTATGGGCTCAAATGCGGGACTTCCAATAGTCGGCGGTTCAATTTTAACCCACGACCATTACCAAGGTGGTAATTATGAATTCCCCTGTGCAAAAGCAGATTTTAGATTTAAGGTTAAGTTTGACGGTTTTGATGATATTGAAGCAGGTGTAGTTAATTGGATTTTATCCACAATTAGAATTATAGGTGAGGATAAAGAAAGAGTTATTGAGCTTGCTGATAAAATCAATGAGGCTTGGAAAAACTTTACCAGTGAAGAAAATGGGGTTTTGGCTTTTACCGATGAACCACACAATGCTATAACACCAATCGCAAGAAAACGTAACGGCAAGTTTGAAATGGATCTTATTCTTCGTAATAATCGCACAAGCGATGAGCATCCATATGGTATTTTCCACGCGCATGAGGAATACCACTACATAAAAAAGGAAAATATAGGTCTTATTGAAGCAATGGGACTTGCCGTTTTACCGCCCAGACTAACCACACAGTTTGGTGAGCTTACCGATGAAATAAAAAATGATATTGGACAGGTTTTTGGTAAAATTCTTGAAAACTGTGCAGTATTTAAAAATAATGAGGTAGGTAATAAGGGTATTTTAGAATTTATTTCTACTGTTAAATAAAATTATATAGCATAAAAATGGAGGCTATTTAAAATGGATATTAAACAAAAAGCACTTGATTTACATTATGAGTGGAAAGGCAAAATTGAAGTAACTCCAAGAGCAAGGGTTACTAACAAGGAAGAACTTTCCGTAGCATATACACCGGGTGTTGCAGAGCCTTGTATGGCAATTCATCACGATTATAATAAATCCTTTGACCTTACCGCAAGGCATAATCTGGTTGCAGTTATTACAGATGGTACAGCTGTTTTGGGTCTTGGTGATATCGGTCCCGAAGCAGGTATGCCCGTTATGGAGGGAAAATGCGTTCTATTTAAAGAGTTTGCAGGCGTAGATGCTTTCCCAATTTGTATTCGCTCTAAAGATGTAGATGAAATTGTAAGAACCATTTATCTCATTTCGGGTAGCTTTGGTGGTATAAATCTTGAGGATATTGCCGCACCTCGTTGCTTTGAAATAGAGCGCAGACTTAAAGAAATTTGTGATATTCCTGTTTTCCACGATGATCAGCACGGCACTGCCGTTGTTGTTGGCGCAGCGCTTTTAAACGCTTTAAAGGTGGTTAAAAAGGATATCGGCGCCATTAAATGTGTTATTAACGGCGCGGGTTCTGCAGGCACCGCAATTGCAAAGCATTTGATGAATCTCGGCGTTAAAAATATTGTTATGTGTGATATTTTCGGCGTTATTTGTAAGGGCGATGAGTCGCTTTCTCCCGCCCACGCCGAGCTTTCCGAAATCACCAATCCCAATATGGAAAAGGGCGATTTGAAATCTGCTATTGCAGGTGCCGATGTTTTTATTGGCGTTTCTGCTCCTAATATTGTTGATGAAGAAATGATTAAGAGTATGGCGGATAATTCTATCGTGTTCCCAATGGCAAATCCCGTTCCCGAAATTATGCCTGATTTAGCAAAAGCTGCAGGCGCAAGGGTAGTTGGTACAGGACGTTCCGACTTTGCTAACCAAATTAACAATGTTTCTGCCTTCCCCGGTATTTTTAGAGGCGCTTTAGACGTCAGGGCATCTGAAATTAATGAAGAAATGAAAAAAGCCGCATCATTTGCTATTGCAGAATTAGTAAGCGATGATGAGCTTAATGAAGAGTATATACTTCCTGTTGCTTTTGATAAACGTATTGGTAAAGCGGTTGCCAAGGCAGTTTCTGAAGCCGCAATTAAAACAGGTGTAGCAAGAATTAAATAAAATTATTTAGCGTTTTTTAAGAGGTCTTTTTATGAATTATACATTTGCAGATAATATAAGGGCACTTAAGCCTTCGGCTATTCGTGAAATTTTAAAGCTTTCATCACAGCCGGGAATTATTCCTTTTTCTGCGGGCAATCCCGCAACCGATGCATTCCCCGCAAAAGAGATTGCAGAGATTTCAAATTCAATATTAACTACTAATCCCGCTGTTGCGCTTCAGTACTCCACTACTGAGGGCTACACCCCCTTAAGGGAGTGTATGGCTGATTATATGCAGAAAAAATATTCTGTTGGCGGTGAGGAGGATGATATCCTTATCACCTCGGGAGCGCAACAGGTTATGAACCTTGTTACCAAGGTTTTTGTAAATACAGGTGACACCATAATTTGTGAGGACCCAAGCTTTATTGGTTCCTTAAACGCTTTTCGTTCCTTTGGCGCTAATTTGGTTGGCGTGCCTATAGAAGCAGACGGAATTGATTTAAATGCCCTTGAAAATGCTATTAAAACCAGTAAAAATGTTAGATTTTTATATACAATTCCAAACTTTCAAAATCCAAGCGGCATTACAATGTCTTACCAAAAGCGCAAATCGGTTTATGAGCTTTGTAAAAAATACGGCGTTCTTATTTTAGAGGATAACCCTTACGGCGAAATTCGTTTTTCGGGTGAGGATATCCCCACTATTAAATCAATGGATACCGATGGAATTGTTATTTATGCGGGTTCTTTTTCTAAGGTGCTTTCACCGGGAATGCGCGTTGGCTACGCTATTGCAAATAAGCAAATTATTGCAAAGCTTACTGTTTGTAAGCAAACCGATGATGTTCATACAACCCTTTGGTCTCAGATTGTGTCGCATAAGTTCCTAACTGAGTATGATTTTGAAAAGCATCTTGAAAAAATTCGTGACATTTATCGCCGCAAGGCTAATTTATGTATGAAGCTTGCAGATGAGCATTTAAAACCAATGGTTGATTATTATCCTGTCGAGGGCGGACTGTTTTTATGGTGCAAGCTTCCGCATGGTATGGATATGATGGATTTTACTATGAAAGCCTTAGAAAATAAGGTTGCCGTTGTTCCCGGTACCGCATTTTCTGTTGATACTTCCGCAAAATCCGACCGTTTTAGAATTAATTATTCCACACCTTCTGATGAGCAGATTATAAACGGTATGGAAATTTTAGGCAAAATATTAAAATAAATCTCGGAGGCTATTATGAGCGAAGAATTTGTTGCAAAAAAAAGAGTATTTAGCGCTATTCAGCCTAGCGGTATGCTTACCTTGGGTAACTATTTAGGCGCTTTAAAAAATTGGAAGGCTATGACCGATGAATTCGAGTGCATTTATTCGGTTGCAGATTTACACGCTATTACCGTACGTCAGGAGCCTGCCGCTTTTAGGAAACAAATTTATAATACCTGTGCAGTTTTACTTGCCATTGGTTTGGATCCTAAAGACGTTACACTTTTTGTGCAGTCACACGTTGCAGAGCATTCTCAGCTTTCGTGGCTCCTTAGCTGTTATACACAGTTTGGTGAGCTTTCTCGTATGACTCAGTTTAAGGATAAATCTGCAAAGCACGCCGATAACGTTAATCTTGGTTTATTCGGCTATCCAACCCTTATGGCGGCAGATATTTTACTCTATCAGCCCGATTTTGTTCCCGTAGGCGCTGACCAAAAGCAGCATTTAGAGCTTACTCGCGACGTTGCAACCCGTTTTAATCACATTTACGGTGACGTATTTAAAATCCCCGAGCCGTATATTCCAAAGGTTGGCGCAAGGGTAATGTCCCTTCAGGACCCAACTGCAAAAATGTCAAAATCTGATGCTAACGTTAACGCTTGGGTTGCTATTTTAGATAAGCCCGAGGATATTATGCGTAAATTCAAAAAAGCCGTTACCGATAGCGAAAATAAGGTCGCAGTTGGTGAGGGCCGTGACGGAATAAATAACCTTATCGGTATTTATTCTGCCGTTACAGGCAAAACTGCCGACGAGGTTGCCGCAGAGTTTGAAAATAAAGGCTATGGTGATTTCAAAATGGCGGTTGGTGAAGCCGTTGTTGAAGAGCTTCGCCCCGTTCGTGAGCGCTTTGATACCTTCATCGCCGACAAAAAACAACTCGAGGATATATATCACGAGGGAGCAGAAAAAGCTGAATATCTAGCTCGCAGAACGGTATCAAAGGTTATGAAGAAAATTGGATTTATTAAATAAGAGGCGTGTGTTATGAAACTTACAAAAAATGATGTTTTTTCTTTGATTAAAGAGTGGAGTGATTATCTTTTAGATCACCAAATCAAAGAGCTTGAAACCCCGCTTTTAAAAGGTGGATTACTTTGTCCTGCTTGTGGTTATATACATGGTCGTGGTGCAGATTTGGTACCCGCACTGGTTATACTATATGCCGAAACAGGCGAAAAACGATATCTCGAAGCGGCAGAGTCATTGATTGATTTTGCAGAAAACAATTTACTTAGAGATCACAAACTCTATGTTAATGAAACCGATTCCGTGTGGTTTGGTGTTAGTGCCTTTTTTGCAATGGGATTAGGCGAAATCTTGCGTCATTATAAAAACGTTCTTCCAAAGCAAGTGTATGATCGTTGGTATGCAATTTTTACACGTATCGCAGAAAACTTCAACGCTCAATTTGTTAAGGCTATAAATAGTATAAATTATTCAGCGGGCGCAGCAGGGCTTTTTGCTCTTGCTTATAATATTACAAAAGAAGAAAAATATAAAGCTCTTGCTGAAAAGTATGAAGCAGTTTTGGATAGTCATTTTGATGATAATGATATTCTTTATGGTGAGTGGAGCAACCACGATTATGTTACTAAAAAAGGCTGTCGTGGTATTGATATAGGCTATAATATCGAGGAAAGCCTTCAGATACTTATTCAATACTGCGTTTGGATGCAGGATGAAGAAAAACTTGAAAAATACTGTAAGAGGGCATTAGCGCATCTTGATTTTATTATGCCTGATGGTGGTATCGATAACTCTTTTGGTACCAGAAATGCAAAGTGGACCTATTGGGGAAGCCGTACAACCGATGGAATATGGGGCGGTTTTTCTCTTGTAACAGGTCGTGATAAGCGTTTTGCTAAGGCGGCGGCTCTCAGTTTTGAACTTGTGAAGCGTTGTACTGTGGACGGTGCTTTTTATGGCGGCCCAATGATGCATGATTACGGCGAATTTGCTTGTGTTCATCATGCATTTACCCATGCTAAGTCGCTTGCATTTATGTATATTAATATGCAAGAAAAAGATTTTGAAAATTTAGAAGAAATAGTCTTGCCTCGTGAGGTCGAATACGGAATAAAAGATTACCAAAACGGCTATCTTAAGCTTGTTTCGGTAGGCGGAATGAGAGCAACCATTTCTGCTGTTGATGCTTTGCGCGCTCAGGGTAGCGAAACCTTTGGCGGTAACCTTAATTTGTTATGGCATAAAGAATACGGCCCTATTTGTGCAGCAACTATGCATTTCTATCGCCGTACAGAAGTGCATAATATGCAATCTTTAAGGCAAGGCCCAACAGAGTGTATGACCCCAAGAATTATTTGTGGAGAGTATTCAAGCGATGCGGATAAAACTGTTGAAATAAGCAGCTCTGGCGATAAAAACAAAGCAGAAGTTACAGTTATTGGTAATAACGAATTAAACTTTAAAATAGTCTATACTTTTGTGGGTGATGAACTTGAAATGACCATTACCTGTGAAAAAGATAGCCTTTACAAATTGCCCATTATAGCCGATAAAAAGGCAGAAATTAAGCTTATTTCACAAAATGAAATTAACTTTAGAAATATGCTTACTGTTACCGCAAGCGCTGAGATTAAAACCGAAGATTTATCAAAAAGATATTTCAATCAAGTCGGCGGCTTTGAATATTTGCCACTTGAAATCCCGCTTAAAGCCAATGAAACCGTTAAGGTGAAATTTACTGTTAAATAGGTGTGTATTATGCAAATGCCGTTAATAGGTAATAAAAGAATTTGTAGTATGGTGAATTCTATGGTTAAAAACCGTAGAATTCCACACGCAATTTTAATAGAGGGTGAGGAGGGGCTTGGCAAAAGCACCCTCTCACGTTATATTGCCAAGGCGGCTCTTTGTGATAATGAAAATCCCCCTTGCGATGAATGTAAAACCTGCCATCTTATTGATGTTGGCAGTCATCCCGATTTTCAGGTTGTGGAGCCTGACGGCGCACAAATCAAGGTTGCCCAAATCAGAGAATTAAGGGTTGAAGCATTTCTTTCACCTATGTCGGCTGGGGGCAGAGTTTTTGTTATTTCTGCCGCACACACAATGAACGATTCTGCTCAAAACGCCTTTTTAAAGGTGTTAGAGGAGCCTCCCGCAAATGTAACCTTTATTTTACTTGCAAAAAGCGCAAGCCTAATGCTTGAAACCATTCGTTCAAGATGTGTTATTTTTTCTCTTTCTCCCGTTTCCTTTGATGAGCCTGATGCCATAAGCAAGGTTATGGCTTTGGCAGGCGTTACAAACGCCGAGGCGCAAACACTTCTTGTTTCTACCGATGGTAATATTGGCAGAGCTGTAAATGCTTCAAAAAACGAAACTATCTTTTTGTCAGGCGTTGCATCTAATCTTTTAGCGCTTGCCGCCGCTAAGGATAGGCTTGGGATTTTAAACTGTCTGCAACCCTATGTTAAAGAAAAAAATAAGGTTACAGAGCTTATTATAGAGCTTAAATCTGCAATTGCCAGAGAAATAAAGAAAAAAGCGATGAAGGAGATTTCTTCCTTCACCGCTGAAAAACTTAATTTTTGTTATACAGAACTTACAAATATTCAAAGTAAGTTGGATTTTAATCCTTCAATACCTTTGGTTTTTTGTTATATTGCCGCGGTTTTAACCGCTTAAAATAACTATTCTTTTGGTGTTACAATTGCCATAACCGTTCCGGGAATACTGTAATCGTAACTAAGGTTTATATCCTTTTTATCGGGTAATAAACCGTTCTTATTAAGTGTAAATGATAGCGAGTTAATTCCGCCCGAAATACCCGTTCCAAGGTATTTTAAATACGCTTCTTTTGCAGTCCATATTTCGTAAAAACATTTTTGCATTAAAGATTTTTTTCTAGTGGAGCTGTTTCCTGAAATATATTTAAGCTCATCTTCGTTGAAAAGTTTTTTTGCCGTAATGGCAGAAAACTCTTTAATAACCTCAATATCAATTCCAATAGGGCGGTCGCTTATAGCAACAACGGTGTAATTACCGCTATGCGAAACGTTAAAATGGGCAGGTAAATTTATTACATAAGGCTTTTTGTGTTTGCCCTTTTTAATTTCTATTTTTTCTTTTTGGGTTCCATATAGTTTACTTAAATATTTTTTAACCAAAATATCGCCTGCAAGACTTCGTTTTCTGTCGTTAATATCGGCTTTTTTAAGAATTTCTTTTTGTCTTGCATAGTCTAAAAGCTCAAATTCCTTTGAATATAATTCATCGCTCATTTTGGTTATATTATAATAAAAAATATTATGCAATATTATCACCTCTAAGCAAATTTATTTTAGCATAAAAACACATCAATTACAAGCGGAAAGTGAGACAACTTATGAAAAACGGATATAAAACTATTGCATCAATTAAAAAGGATTGCGAAAATTTTGCCGAAAAGGTTTTGGCAGCAGATTATTCTAATTTGGATAATGATGCGCTCTGTGTTACTGCCGACCAAGCCCGTGAGCCTATTGAAATTGCCGCAACCGTTACAGAAACTATTTTTCGTAAAACGGGATTAAAGCTTTTCAGTTGTCAGCTTCAAACAGCTTTTGCGCTCTATAACGGCCGCATAGCAGAGCTTTCCACCGGTGAGGGTAAAACCTTGTCGGGTGTTGTTGCGGCTATTATGTATGTTAAATCAGGCAGAAAGGTTCAGGTTCTCGTTTTTAACGATTACCTTGCTAAGCGCGACGCTACCGAAAATAAAGAGATATATGAATCTTGCGGTGTTTCTGTTGGCTATGTAACCGAAGCCACACCCATTAGCGAACGTGCTGAGCAGTATAAAAAGGATGTTTTGTATATCTCAGCTCGTGAAGCGGGCTATGACTGTATCCGTAACTTCGTTGCGTATGATAAAAATGAGTTAGTTGGCGGTAATTATGATGTTGCCATTGTTGATGAAGCCGACTCAATTTTAATTGATGAAGCATCAATTCCTTTGATTTTAGCAGGTAAAGCCGAGGATACTTCTGCAAATGAATTAAAGGTTATGGAAGCAGTCAAAAAGCTTACAGCTGATGATTATGACATTGATGAGCAGGATGGTCAAATCTGGCTTAATGATAACGGTATTTCTAAAATTGAAGCCGAGCTTGAAATTGAAAATCTTTATGATAATAATACTGAAATTTTATCAGATATCAATACCGCTTTACAGGCGCTTCATCAGCTCACAGCCGATAAGGATTATATAGTAAGAGATAATCAAATCTGCGTTGTAGATGAGGCAACAGGTAGAGTTGCGGTTAATAGAAAGTTCCCAAATGCACTTCACAGATTTGTTGAAATGAAAGAGGGAATTACCAATAATATTAATACAAAAATCTATTGTTCTATGACTATCGGCGCATTTATGAATCAATACAACTCTCTTTGCGGTATGACAGGTACTGCCGCTACTTCTGCAAACGAGTTTGAAAGCACCTATGAGCTTAGAACGGTTGTTATAGATTCACACACCCCATGCATCAGAACCGATTTAGATGATGCAATTTTCTTAAGCAACTCCGAGCGGGATGAAGCCCTTTTGGAAGAGATTATATCGGCAAACGCAAAGGGTCAACCCGTGCTTATTGGTACTGCAAGTGTTAAGGATTCTGAAGAGCTTTCTGAAAAGTTAACCGAAAAAGGTGTTGCTCATACAGTGCTTAACGCCCGTAACGATGAAAAGGAAGCAGCAATCGTTGCAGAGGCAGGCAAGCCTTATTCTGTTACCGTTTCTACCAATATGGCAGGTCGCGGTGTTGATATTAAGCTTGGCGGCGCAAATGAAGAGGAAAAAGAATTCGTTGAATCTGTTGGCGGTTTGTATGTTATCGGCGCTACTATTAACAGAAGCCGTAGAATAGATAATCAGTTAAAGGGTAGAGCAGGTCGTCAGGGAGACCCCGGTGTTAGCAAATTCTTTATTAGCCTTGAGGATGAAAATATTGCTCCGTTTTTTGAAGATGATGGAAATGGGGGCAAACCTGTTTCAGAAAAGGACAAGCTTTCTATGGTTCGCACCGCCCAAACCACCTTGGAAGGAAATGAAGCTGAGGCACGTTATACCCTTAAAAAATATTCTTATATTATTGAGCATCAGCGCGAGTTAATGGCTAACTATCGTTTATCGGTTGTAAACGATGAAGTTACACCCGATATTCTTAAAAACGAAAACCCCGATTTATATGAAGAGCTTTTAGAGCAAACCACCGAAGAAGAAATTATCAAGGCAGAAAAGATTCTTACTCTTTACTATATAAATCAGCATTTTTCAAACTATCTTGAAGCAATGGAAGATGTAAAAAGTGGTATACACCTTTCCATAGTGGCGGGTAAAAATCCTTTTGATGAGTTCAACCGCTCTGCTATTGAGTTCTTTGAAGAAATGAAGGAAGATTTAAAATACGACCTTCTTTCCAAGCTTGAGCAACTGGAAATTGCCGATGGTAAAATTGATATCAGCTTGTTTAATATCAAACCAACCACAGGCACTTGGACCTATATGGTAGACGATTCAGCAGGTCAGTTCAATCATTTGCCCGCGCTTATGAATATGGTAAGCAAAAAAATTAAGGAAAAACTTTCCTTTACAGAGCGTTTAGATAAATTTTTAAATCGCAAAAAGAAATAAGAAAAGAGATAACTATGAATCACATAATTTCTAAATTAATTTTATATAGGAATCTTCCAAACGATGGCATACTTTCGGGCATGAATGACATTTTCAAATTGGCAGAGCAGCCAAATCCCGACAAAGACCAGCTTACAGGTATGGTCTTAAAGCAAATCAATAAATTGCTTGAAGTTTCTACTGATTTTGGCTTTGACGGTAATTTATGGCAAAATTATCTCACCTTTGTTTTAATCACCAACGAAAATCCCTTTAGCCTTACAAGCGAAAAAATCGGCGCAAAGCAGGGTAGTGTGAACACCTTTGCAAAGCAGGATTTTGAGCTTTTCAGAAAACTTTTCAACTATGATTTCAGCAGCCTTGAAAAGCTTTTAGGTATTGATTGCTTTAGTGTTATTACTAACTATTCAGCTATTGAAAAGCCTGAGCTTATGTACAATAAAAATGTAAGCCTTCGCGTTAGGGAGCTTTCAAGAAGGCTTGCAACCGCCAAAAATGCCGATGAATTTTTTAATTTCGTTACCGAATTTTATAAAAATTACGGGGTTGGTATGTTTGGTCTTAATAAAGCGTTCAGAATTACCGAAGGTACCGATAAACCTATCGCTTTTCAGCCTATTAACAATATGGAGCAGGTTGTCCTTTCAGATTTAATCGGCTATGAAGAGCAAAAACGACAGCTTGTTGAAAACACCAAAGCCTTTGTGGAGGGCAGAAAGGCAAATAATGTTTTACTCTTTGGTGATAGCGGTACAGGTAAATCTACAAGCATTAAGGCTATTGTTAATGAATTTTATCTTGATGGTCTTAGAATGATTGAAATTTATAAGCATCAGTTTAAAAATCTTTCGGATATAATCGCAAACGTTAAAAACCGCAATTATAAATTTATAATCTATATGGATGACCTTTCTTTTGAAGAGTTTGAAATCGAATATAAGTTTCTTAAAGCGGTTATTGAGGGCGGCGTTGAAACCAAGCCTGAAAATATACTTATTTATGCAACCTCTAACCGCCGCCACTTAATTAAGGAAACTTGGAGCGACCGTAACGATATTGAGCAGAATGAGGATTTACACCGTTCAGATACAATGGAAGAAAAAATGTCGCTTGTAAATCGTTTCGGCGTTACAATTTGCTATTTAAAACCTGGCAGAGAAGAATTTTATAATATGGTTGAAGTATTGGCTAAAAAAGCAGGACTTAATATTCCAAGAGAAACCTTGGATTTGGAAGCAAACCGTTGGGAAATGCGCCACGGCGGTATTTCAGGCAGAACCGCACAGCAGTTTGTTAATCATTTGCTTTCTATTAAGGAATAGTAGAAATAAATTTAAATAAGCACAAAAAATCCCCGTGGTTTTAATAACCACGGGGATAATTATTTATGATTTAAATTAAGCCTTATCGTTGCAGCCAAGAACGTTTTTAATCTTGTGTTCAACCATACCCTTAATAGCGGCACGGCCGTCGCCAAGGTATTGTCTTGGATCGAAATGCTCAGGGCTCTCTGCAAAGTGCTTGCGGATTGCGCCTGTCATAGCTAAACGAAGGTCAGAGTCAATGTTGATTTTGCAAACAGCCATAGTAGCAGCCTTGCGAAGCATATCTTCGGGAATACCAATAGCATCGGGCATTTTACCGCCATAGGTATTTACCATTTCAACAAACTCAGGAACAACAGAAGAAGCACCGTGTAAAACAATGGGGAAGCCGGGGAGACGTTTGCTAACTTCTTCAAGAATATCAAAACGGAGCTGAGGATTTTGACCGGGCTTGAATTTGTAAGCACCATGGCTTGTACCAATTGCAATAGCAAGTGAATCAACACCGGTACGGGTTACAAAATCTTCTACCTGATCGGGATTTGTAAAGGAAGCATCTTCAGCAGAAACGTTAACGTCATCTTCAATACCTGCAAGCTGACCTAGCTCACCTTCAACGGTAACGCCGTGAGCGTGTGCATAATCAACAACCTTTTTGGTAAGAGCAACGTTATCTTCATAATCAAGGTGAGAGCCGTCAATCATAACCGAAGTAAATCCACCGTCAATACAGCTTTTGCAAAGCTCAAAGGAATCACCGTGGTCAAGGTGAAGAGCAATAGGAAGACCGGTTTCTTCAACAGCAGCTTCAACAAGCTTTACAAGGTAGGTGTGGTTAGCGTACTTACGAGCGCCTGCAGAAACCTGAAGAATCATAGGTGCATTAAGTGCTTTACCAGCCTCGGTAATACCTTGAATGATTTCCATGTTGTTTACGTTGAAAGCGCCGATAGCGTAGCCGCCCTCATAAGCTTTCTTGAACATTTCTTTTGTGTTTACTAATGGCATATGTGTCACACTCCAAAAAATTATTTACTAGATTATTATACTATATAATTGTTAAAAAATAAAGTATAAAATTCAATTTTTATCATTTTAATGTATTGTGCCGAAAAATAGCTAAAAAATCGTAGTTTTTTATCCAAAAAGCTTATTTTTTATCCTCAAAGGTTATCTTATTTGTTCTGGCGTAGTGGAAAATGTACTGCTGAATTACACCTGCGCAGTATTCAAAGCCGTCGGGCAGCTTGTTATCAAACAGCACCGCCATAGCACGTTTCATCCAAACATCCATAGGAAAAGCCGAATGAAAGCCTAAACCAAAAAGTAAAGTGCAGTCGGCAACCTTTGGTCCAACACCCTTAATTTTCATTAAAATTTCTCTTGCTTCATCAAGCGTTAATTCCTGCAAGGAATTCAAATTAATTTCGCTACTGCATTTTTTAGCGGCATCAATAATATATTTAGCTCTAAATCCCGCGCGTAAAGGCGCTAAATCTTCTACGGTCAGTGCGGATAACTTCTCAGCGGTAGGGAAGGTAAAGCCTCCCTCAATTTTTTCGCCGTAATTTTCGCAAAGGCGGTTAATTATTCCCTTAATTCTTGGAATGTTGTTATTTTGCGAGATTATAAATGAACAAAGCGCTTCCCACGGGTCTTGCTTTAAAAGGCGTATACCTCCGCAGTTTTGCGAAATGCTTTTTAAAAGTTCGTTTTTAGAAGCCTTTAATAAAATTTCGTTATAATCTCTATCAAAATCAAAATAAACCTTCCAAACAGCATCATAATCCTCCTGAGATGTGTTATAAAAAATAATACTGTTTTCCAGCTGTTTGATCTTTAAATATTTTCCCA
Source organism: Clostridia bacterium (assembly GCA_017436225.1). GTDB lineage: Bacteria > Bacillota > Clostridia > Oscillospirales > Acutalibacteraceae > UMGS1279. The sequence goes on from JAFSDM010000015.1 coordinate 54,536, forward strand.
TTGCAATGCCCTCAAAGCAGCCATCGTCGGTCAATGACCAACGAAAAGCTTGACCGCAATCAAGCGTTAAAGCAAGGTCAAAGGGGGATATGTTGTTAATTATTAAATGGTTTGACATAAATGTTCTCCATAAGTATTTTATGTTAGTATAACACATTAATTTTTTATTGTCAAAAGTCTTTTAAACGCTCGGTTTTGCTTGAAATTGATTTTATGTTTTGTTATAATAGTTGTGTATACAAAAATAAAGGGTGATTATATGCGCGAAGATATTTGTACTATACCTGTCAGTGATGTTTTTGAGGTAAATGACGGATGCCCGATTTGCCGTATGTATGATATGCTGCAAACCAGAGCGGTAGACTATATTACAGGCGCCGCTATGATGGAGCCTGATGTTAGAGTAGTTACTAACAAAAAAGGCTTTTGCGGCACACATCTTTATAAAATGGTTAAGGAAAAAAGCGGTCTTTCGCTTGCTTTAATGCTTCAAACCCATATTGAAAATTTGGGTGAAGATTTATTTGGAAAAGGGGATAAGGACGGCAAAATTGCCGCCGACCGCCTTTCCAGCTGTTTTCTTTGTGAGAAAATTAATTGGGGTATGGAACGAATGATTGAAACCATTTACATAACCTATGAAAACGATAAAGATTTTAGGGGTATGTTTGACGGTCAGCCCACCTTCTGTTTACCACATTACAGTTTGCTTTTATCAGGCATTAAAAAGTCAAGACTTAAAAAATACAGCAGTGAATTCAGAAGCTCTCTTAAAAAAATCACACAAAATCAACTCAGCGAGTTAAATTCAGACTTGCTTCATTTTTGCAGTATGTTTGATTACAGAAATCGCGGCGGCGATTGGGGTAATTCAAAAACCGCTATTGAACGCACCTTAAGCTTTAGAAATGGCTACGAGCAAGAAAAATAAATTAAAGGTGATTAAAAATAAAAATAGAGCAAGCAGACCGAACACTTTATATAACACCGTTACCGATGCCAACAGAAGAGCAATTGTTTTTAAAACCTAGTTTTAGGAACAGTGTTTCGGCTTTCGTGCTTGACACTAACCTTTAATTATGGTACTATAATTTAATGTATATATTTGGGTTTGGAATCGTGCAAGCCAGTTCGATATTCCAAATTCAATTTGGAGGTAAAAATATGAAAAATTCAGAAAAAAATATGGAAACGATTGTTGCCTTAGCAAAAGGCAGAGGCTTTGTATATGCAGGCAGTGAGATTTACGGCGGCCTTTCAAACACTTGGGATTACGGCCCCTTAGGCGTTGAGCTTAAAAACAATGTTAAAAAGGCCTGGTGGAAAAAATTCGTTCAGGAAAATCAGTACAACGTAGGTTTAGATAGCGCAATTCTTATGAACCCACAGGTATGGGTTGCATCGGGTCACGTTGGCGGATTTTCTGATCCCCTTATGGACTGTAAGGATTGCAAAACCCGTCACCGCGCAGATAAGCTTATTGAAGATACAGGCGTTAATCCCGCAGGTTGGAGCTTTGAGCAAATGTCAGATTATATTAAGGAAAATAATATAACCTGCCCTGATTGCGGTTCCTGCAATTTTACCGATATTCGTAAATTTAATCTTATGTTTAAAACATTTCAGGGTGTTACTGAAGATGCTAAAAACGAGCTTTATCTTCGCCCTGAAACCGCACAGGGTATTTTCGTAAACTTTGCAAATATTCAGCGTACAACTCGTCGCAAGCTTCCCTTTGGTGTTTGTCAGGTTGGTAAATCCTTCCGTAACGAAATCACTCCCGGTAACTTTATTTTCCGTACTCGTGAGTTTGAACAGATGGAGCTTGAATTTTTCTGCAAACCCGGTACCGATTTGGAGTGGTTCGCATATTGGAAAGAAACCTGTAAAAATTGGTTGCTTAGCCTCGGTATTAAGGAAGAAAATCTCCGCCTTCGTGACCACGAGCAAGAGGAGCTTTCTCACTATTCAAATGCAACTACCGACTTTGAGTTTCTTTTCCCGTTTGGTTGGGGTGAACTTTGGGGTATTGCAGACCGTACCGATTTTGACCTTAGCGCTCATATGAAGGAATCTACAAAGAGTCTTGAGTATTTCGACCAAGAAACAGGCGAAAAATATGTTCCTTACGTTATTGAGCCTTCGCTCGGTGCCGACCGTGTGCTTTTAGCCTTCCTCTGCGATGCCTATGATGAGGAAACTGATGATAAGGGCGATACCCGTACAGTTCTTCGTTTGCATCCTGCACTTGCACCTTTCAAAGCAGCCGTTCTTCCTTTAAGTAAAAAGCTTTCTGATAAGGCTATGGAAGTTTACCATATGTTAGCAAAAGACTATATGGTTGATTTTGATGATGCAGGTTCTATCGGTAAGCGTTACCGTCGTGAAGATGAAATCGGTACTCCATTCAGCATCACCTACGATTTTGAAAGTGAAAACGACGGCGCAGTAACAGTTCGCGACCGCGATACAATGCAGCAGGAGCGTATTCCGATTTCTGAGCTTTCTGCTTATATTAAGCTTAAATTGGAGTTTTAAAAAGTGGATTTAAAAAGAATTGAAAATGCAGTAAGAGAAATTCTTATTGCTATTGGAGAGGATCCCGAGCGTGAGGGCTTAATAGAAACTCCCGAGCGTGTTGCCCGTATGTATTCGGAAGTTTTTAGCGGTCTTTCGGAAGATCCTAAAAAACACATTAAAACCTTTTCAACAGGTAATGATGAAATGGTAGTAGTGCGTGATATACCGCTCTATTCAATGTGTGAGCATCATTTATTACCCTTTGTTGGCAAGGCTCATATTGCCTATATCCCACGCGACGGAATTGTAATAGGTCTTTCAAAACTCGCAAGAATTGTTAATGCTTTTGCCCGTAGACCTCAGCTTCAAGAGCGTCTAACCGCAAATGTTGCCGACTTTTTAGAAAACGAGCTTAACGCTCTAGGCGTTGCAGTTGTTATTGAGGCAGAGCATTTATGTATGACAATGCGCGGTGTTAGAGCATCGGGGGCAGTGACCTGTACCTCAGCCCTTAGGGGCATTATGCGTTCTGATAGTCGCACTCGTGCCGAAGCCTTAAAGCATCTGGAAAAATAATATGAATAAAGAATTTGTTTTCCGCTTCCGAGGGGGCTCATTACCTCTCGGAAGCCGTACCTATATTATGGGTATTATTAATGCCACCCCCGATTCCTTTTCAGATGGCGGGGATAATTTTCTACCCGAAAACGCGCTTAAAACTGCTATCGAAATGCAAAATAGCGGCGCAGATATTTTAGATATCGGCGGTCAGTCCACAAGGCCCGGGGCAACCTTAATTTCTCCCGAGGAGGAGTGGGCTAGGCTTGAAAAGGTGCTACCGCTTATTTTAAACTCTACTTCTTTGCCCGTTTCGGTGGATACCTTTTACCCCGAAGTTGCAAGTAAGGCGCTTGAGATTGGTTGCCACATTATTAATGATGTTAGCGGTACAGTTAATCCCAAAATGGCAGAGGTTGTTAAAAAATACGGCGCAGGGTGGATTTTAATGCACTCAGGTGAAGAAAGTGATATTGATATTAGCGCCTGTATTCATAATAGACTTTTAAATATGCTGAATACCGCAGTTTCTCTCGGTGTTAATTCGGAAAATATCTGTCTTGATGCCGGAATAGGTTTTGGTAAAAATATGGAACAAAATTTAACTCTTATCGCTGAAACAAATCGTGTTAAGGTGAATGGCAACGCCTATTTGCTGGGCGCTTCACGTAAAAGATTTCTTGGCGCCGCAATAGGTGATAATAGTTTAGAATTTAAACAAAGAGATTATGCAACCGTTGCCGCTAATACCGTAGGTATTTTAGGCGGAGCCGATATTTTAAGGGTTCATAATGTAAAAGCGGCTGTTCAAGCGGCTTTAGTAACCAATAAAATTATAAAGAAGGATAATTAGTATGACTAAAACAACAAAAATTTCAGGAATTTCTGTGGCTATACTTCTTATTGCCTTGGATTTTTTTGTAATAGCAAATTCTTTAACTTTAAGTGTGGGTAATATTATAAACAATTTCATAAACTATTCGCTTCCTTGCGGAGCGCTTCTTGGTATTACCTTACTTGCCGCAATTTTTGAAAAGCCGTCTAAAAAAGCCCTTTCAATAACAACCTTGGTTTTGTTTTCTGTTTCATTTGCTATAAGAGTTTTAGCAATTGTTTTGTATGTTTTAGAGCCTATTTTTGCAAACTATTTGGTAGTCGCAGGCTTTAATGAGTATATGGAGCTTGCAAAATATGCCGCCTTTACGTTGTTGGCACTGGGCGTTATATTTTTAATGCTTTATCTCAGAAAAGGTAAATTTGAAAAAACCGCTCTTACCTTAGGCGGCGTTTCTTGTGTAGCGTTGCTTATAGTTTGGGGGATTTATACCTATTCCTTAATTTCAAGCGCCGTAGAATATTCAGCAGGTCTTTTTGAAATCTTTTTGGAGTTTTATAACGGCGAGCTTTTAAGAGATGCTGTTGTTGTTATTTCCTATATTACCTCATTTTGGGTTATTAATGAAATAAATAAGGAAAAAGAAAAGAAGGCTTAATCAATGGATGAAATTTATATTAAAGGTCTAAAGATTTTTGCATACCACGGCGTAAATCCCGAAGAAACCGAAAACGGTCAGGAATTTGAGCTTGATATTACTATGTACGCCGATTTATCAAAAGCAAGGGAAAGTGATGATTTAGAGCATACAATAAATTATGCCGCCGCAAGAAAGGTTATAAACGCGGCTATGACCGAAAGACCTTATAAGCTTATTGAACGCGTGGCAGAGGTTGTTGCAACTGCGCTATTAAACGGCTTTGAAAAGCTTTTAAAGGTAGAAGTAACCCTAAAAAAACCCAATGCTCCTATGTCTGCCGTTTTTGACTATGTAGCCGTAAAAATAGTAAAGTCGAGGTAATGGTTTATGTCTATTGCTTTTATTGGCATAGGTACAAATATGGGGGATAGAGCCTTAAATATTAAAAATGCTACCAACGCCCTTAAGCACCTACCCGAAACAACCGTTTTAGCGGTATCCAATATTTACGAAACCGAGCCGTGGGGGCTTAAAGAACAACCTAATTTTTTAAACGGGGTTATTAAGGTTAGCACATCCCTTTCGCCAAACGCTCTGCTTGGCGCCCTATTGGGCATTGAAGCTGCAATGGGTAGGGTAAGAGAGGTTAAAAACGGTCCCAGAGTGTTAGATTTAGATTTGCTTATTTATGATAATGTGAATTCAAGCTCCGCCGAGCTTACTCTGCCGCACCCATATATTATGGAACGCGAATTTGTGCTTAAGCCCTTAACCGAACTAACCTCTGATGAAAAATACATTACCGCTCTTAATAATTTAAATCAAGGTACGGTGTGGCTTTATGAACCGTAAAGCAGTGACCCCTCTCGATATCATTATAATAATAGCGGTTGTGGTTTTAAGCCTTGGCATTATGCTTGCTTCCCTTTTTTCAAATAGTGGCAATAAGGCAGTAATTACAGTTAACGAGCAGGTAGTTGCAGAGTATAACCTTTTAAATAATGTAAAAAAGGAAATCAAAACGCAGTACGGCGTAAACACCGTTGAAATTTTAAACGGTGAATGTTTTGTTTCCTTTGCTGATTGCCGTGACGGTATTTGTGTTAGCCGAGGTAAAATAAGCAAAATAGGGGAAAGCATTGTTTGTCTTCCTCATAAACTGATTGTAGAGATAAAATAATTATGAAAAGTTTAGCTTCAAAAAAAGTATGTCTATATGGGCTTTTAACAGCGGCGGCGCTTTTATTCGGTTATGTTGAATATTTGGTGCCGCTTAATTTTATTGCGCCGGGAATTAAGCTTGGTATTTCTAACGGTGTAGTTTTGCTTTTAATTTTAAATAATAATTACAAATCGGCTTTTTTGGTAAATATATGCAGAATAGTTTTGTCAGCGTTTTTATTCGCTACCCCCTTTAGCCTTATTTTTTCACTCACTGCAGGTATAATAAGCACCTTGGTTATGATTTTGTTAAACAGATTTAAAGGCTTTGGTGTTGTTGGCATCAGCGCCGTTGGCGGCGCAGTACATAATTTAGTTCAAATTATTGTCGCAAGGTTGACCGTCGGCAGAGGTGTATTCTTTTATATGCCATATTTACTTTTAGCGGGCGTTTTAGCAGGTGCTGCAGTGGGCGTTTTGGTGTGGCTAATGCTAAAAAAAGCAGCAAAAATAAAATTTTTAAAATTTAATTAAAAAAATTGTTTTTTTAAAAAAAAGGACTTGCATTTTAATACAACATATGGTATAATCTGTGCATATAGGTATTCTATATAAATTTTTAAGGAGGTTTTTCTAAAATGAAAAAACTATTAGCGATTTTATTTGTAGTTCTTTTGGCATTCAGTTGCTTCACCGTTGCTATGGTAAGCGCTGAAGAACCTGCACCTCTCCTCACTTTAGATTTAGGCGAGGGTTCAAAATGGAAGGCAAACAATGCCGGATACCTCAGCAACCTTGCTTTTCTTGATGAAGATGGCGACGGTACTAAAGACTACGCACAGTTTTCAAGCTTTGCAAAAGGCGGCGCTGGTGTAGTTAGCCCTGCTTTTACTCTTGTTGCGGGTAAGCAGTACACCCTTTCTTTTAAATTCCGTATTCCTGAAGCAAGTAAAAGTTACTTTTTTTCTAATGTTGCGTATGGTCCTACACCTGCATTATTCAGAGCAGATGCTACAGGCGACGGTGCAGAAGTAAATAATAAGGCTACAGTAAGTGCTTCACCAGATGAAAATAACATCTATGCTTATACTACTAAAGATATGGCACGTGGTGAAGATTTCACTTCAACATGGCTTGTTGGTAATTACGATCCAATTCAGATTACAGATTTTTCCGGTATTTCTTATAAGTATTATAAGACCATCTTCGCAGATGAGACCGCTGATATGAAAACTCTTCTTTCTGATTGGACCGATGTCACTTGTACTTTCACCGCAATTGAGGGTGATAACGGCGAAGATACTCAGCTTGTAGCATTCAGTATTTACTTTATGGATATAAAGTTGGATGGCTTTATGTTCGACTTTAAAGACGTTGTTCTTAAAGAAGTTACCTGTCCTCACGAATACACTAAGGTTGAAGGCAAAAAAGACGCTACCTGTACCGAAGCTGGTTACACCGGTGACACCGTATGTGAAGATTGCGGCGAAGTTGTTACAAAGGGTACTGATATTGCTGCAGGCCACAAGATTGATAAAGTAGCTGCTGTTGAAGCAACTCACGAAGCTGCTGGTAACAAAGAGCACTATGCTTGCTCTGTTTGCAAAAAGCTCTTCTCTGATGCTGAAGGCAAAACCGAAATCGCTGCTGCTGACGTTGTAGTTGACAAAATTGCACACGTTTACGGCGAAGAGTTAAAATCTGATGCTCAAAATCACTGGAAAGAGTGCGAGTGCGGCAGCAAGGCTGAAACTGCAGCTCACACCTTCGGTGATTGGAAAGTAACTAAAGAAGCTACCGAAACTGAAAAGGGCGCTAAAGAAAAAGAATGCTCTGTTTGCGGCTACAAAGTAGAGGAAGAAATTCCTGTTGTTGGCGCAGCAGTTGAGGACGACAAAGAGCAAGATAAGGAAGAAGATAAGGCAGAAGATACCACTTCTCCTGAAACCGGCGACAGCACTAACGTTGTTTTCTGGTTCGCTCTCTTAATGGTTTCTGCTCTTGCAGTAGTTACCACCGTTGCAGCTAAAAAAGCTAGCGTAAAATAATTAACCTATAAATAGGTAGAATACCTTATAGACACGGTTCACGTTTAATTAATAACGGCAACGATTTTCGTTGCCGTTATTTTTTACCCCTATTCATTGTATTTGAATAGGGGATTAATATTTTTTAAAATAAGTATAATTAAACGCCCTGTGAAAACAGGGCGTTTAATTTATTACATAGTATTAAATCTTGAAAGGAAGGCTTGAGTACGCTCATTTTTTGGATTAACAATAACCTCTTCGGCAGTTCCTGACTCAACAATAACACCGTCTGCCATAAATATTACCTTATCTGCAACCTCTTTTGCAAACTCAATTTCGTGAGTTACAACAATCATAGTTGTGTTTTTGGTTTTAAGCTCCTTAATAACCTTTAGAACCTCACCCGTAAGCTCGGGGTCAAGAGCGCTTGTAGGTTCATCAAAGCAAAGAATATCGGGTTTTAACGCCAAAGCTCTTGCTATTGCAACACGTTGCTGCTGACCGCCCGAAAGCTGACAGGGATAATGCTCTATCCTATCGCTAAGTCCAACAGACTCAATAATATTTCGTGCGTTTCGGTCTATCTCTTCTGGCGTACCCTTTTTAAGTAGTGTTGGCGCCAATGTAACATTTTCTAAAACATTATATTGTGGAAATAGATTAAACTGCTGAAAAACAAGTCCAAAATGAAGTCTGTTTTGACGGATTTCCTCATCGGTTCTTGTTACGTTTTCAGATGCATCAAAAAGCAGCTTATCATTTAAAATAAAATGACCGTTATCAGGGATTTCTAAAAAATTTATACAACGTAAAAGTGTGGTTTTTCCGCTACCGCTTGAACCAAGTATGCACAAAACCTCACCCTGCTCAATTTCAAAACTTACGTTCTTTAAAACTTCGGTTTTTCCGAAGCTTTTTTTAATATTTTTTGCTTCAAATATTGCCATAAAAAGCTTCCTTTCCCGAATTATATTTTATAATAATCGAGCTTCTTTTCGAAAAATCCGAATAAAAGCGTAAGTAGTCCAACAAATGCCAAGTAGAAAACTGCGGTATAGAACAAAGGCCACATTAAGCCGTAACCCGCAAAGTTTTGCGCCGCCTGAATAACCTCAACAATCATAATAACTCTTGCAAGGGCGGTGTCCTTAACAAGGGTTATAACCTCGTTTGACATCGGCGCCAAAATGCGTTTTACAACCTGCATAAGAACAACCTTAAAAAACACCTGACTTTTGGTCATACCCAAAACCTGACCTGCCTCATACTGACCGCGCGGTATACTTTCAATACCGCCGCGATAAATCTCAGAAAAATAACAGGCATAATTAATTACAAAAGCCGCTATTACTGAAGCAAATCTTGAAAGAATCGGTGTTCCGAAAATAAAGCCCGGTACATAAAAGAAAATGATTACCTGAAGCATAAGCGGAACTCCGCGAATTATCCAAACGAATGTTTTAATTACATAAGCCAGTGGCTTGAATTTTGACATTGAACCAAAAGAAATCACCAAACCTAAAGGAAGCGCTAACACAAGTGTTAGCGCAAATATAAGGCAGGTGTACTTTAATCCGTCAAGCAAGCTTAAAGTTACTTCCCAAAATCCCATTATTATTTTCCTTAATTTATGTTTATATTATTCAATAGTCTCGCTTACCTTAAGAACGTTCTCAAAACCGTACTTTTTAGCAAGCTCCATAAGCTTTCCGTTATCATTAAGGGTTTTAATAGCCTCGTTTACCTTTGCGGTAAGCTCACTGCCCTTCTTGAAGCCAACTGCATAAATTTCAGACTCTAACTCAATTGCCTCTACAATAGCAAGGTCTGTGTAGTCGCCTTTACCGCAGATGTTCTTTGCCAGAAGAATATCAACAACTGCGAAATCAACTGCGCCTGATTTAACCTCAGTAAAGGTGTTAATCTGAGCGGCAGGAGCGAATACATTTTCTTTATCGGTTACGCTTTCAGCATATGATGCGCCGGCGCTGCCTGCTTCAACGCAAGCCTTTTTGCCCTTAAGGTCAGCTTCTGATTTAAAGCTTTCAAGGGCAGACTTCTTAACAACAATACACTGTTGATTAAGCATATAACCATAAGAAAAATCTACTAATTCGCTTCTCTTAACGCCATCATCTTCAGAGTTAGCGGTAAAACCATTCCAAATACAGTCAATTGCGCCTGAATTTAATTCGTTATACTTCTGGCCCCAATCAATCTCCTGGAATTCAACATCCATACCAATAAGCTTACCAACTTCCTGAGCAAACTCGGTTTCGAAACCGGTCCAGTTACCGTTTTCATCTTTTTCGTTCATATTTTCAAAAATTGTAACACCGCAAGTAAGAGTGTTATCTGCAGAACAGCCTACAAAAGTACAGGCTAATGCAAACACTAAAACAATGCTTAATAATAAGGATAAAGCTTTTTTCATTTTTATAACCTCCAAAAATTCGTTTTAGCGTTTTACCACGCTAAAGTGTTATTATAGTACCACACTAAATCTAATTTGTCAACTATATTTTTTTGATTTTTTTAACATTTTTTACTTGATAAATACAAAATAATGTAATATAATATAATTTAAATGTTTTTCAAATTTCTTTGGAGGAGTTTTAATGTACTACAAATCATTAGGTAAAACAGAACTTGAAAACGAACTTAACAAGCTAAAATCACGTTACAATTCCTTTAAGGAGCGTGAAATCTCGCTTGATATGTCAAGAGGAAAACCCGGTCCTACACAATTGGATGTTGCTTCAGATGTTTTTAATGCAAAAACAAACAATATAATTTATAAAGCAGAAAACGGTTTTGATTGCAGAAACTACGGTGTTTTAGACGGTATTCCTGAAGCAAAAAGGCTTTTTGCAGAAATTTTAGGTGTTGATGACTCCTTAATAATAGTTGGCGGCAACTCTTCACTTAATATGATGTTTGATACTGTTGCTCAGGGTATGTCTCACGGCTTTGGTTCAGAGCCTTGGAGCAAGCAAGGCAGTGTTAAATTTTTATGCCCTGCCCCCGGTTATGACAGGCATTTTAGTATTTGCGAGTATTTTGGCATTGAAATGATTACTGTACCCAACACAGCAGACGGCCCCGATATGGATATAATTGAGGAGCTTGTTAAAGACCCTGCAGTAAAGGGTATGTGGTGTGTTCCTAAATACTCTAACCCAACAGGCACTACCTATTCTGATGAAACAGTACGCCGAATTGCCGCTTTAAAACCCGCCGCAAACGATTTCCGTGTTTTTTGGGACAACGCGTATGTTGTTCATGAATTATATGAAGATGGTGACACACTTTTAAATATTTATGAGGAATGTTTAAAGCACGGTAATGAAAATCTTGTTATTCAGTTCACCTCTACTTCTAAAATATCCTTCCCTGGCGCGGGTATAGCAGCTCAAGCGGCAGGACCCGATGATATTGCAAAAATCAAAAAGCGTTTATCAATTCAGACCATCGGCTATGATAAAATGAATCAAATTCGACACGCTGCGATTTTTAAAACTCTTAACGATGTTAATGAGCATATGAAAAAATTTGCAGAGATTTTAAGACCAAAGTTTGAGGTTGTATTAAAGCTTTTTGAAAAAGAGTTTGGCGGTCTTGATATTGCAAGCTGGACAAAGCCAAAGGGCGGCTACTTTATAAGCCTTGATTTACCCGAAGGCTGCGCCAAAAGAACTCACACCCTTTGTAAGGAGGCGGGTTTGGTTCTTACGGGCGCCGGAGCTACCTTTCCATATGGCAAGGACCCTAAGGATAGCAATTTGCGAATTGCTCCATCTTACCCTGACGTTAAAGAGCTTGAACTTGCGGCAGAGCTATTAACTATCTGCGCTAAAATTGCGGTTATTGAGAAGGTTTTAGCGGAATAAATTTAATTTTGTAAATTTTGCGCTAAATTAACCAAAAAACATTGACTTTTAATAAATAAAAATGTATAATTATTTTATTAGGCTTAATGTATTTTTTATTTAACAGGTACTTCGTATTTAAATAAAAATATATGCCACTAAAAAACAGTTGGAGGATTTTCCATGAAAAGGAAACGCAAAACAAAAGGCGCTAAAAAACTGACCTTTTTCGTTGTTGCAATACTTATTCTTGTGTTTGCTTACACAGCATTCTTTGGTGTTGACAACTACTACGGCGATAATAGAACAGTTTACGTTAAAGGCGCTGAAGACATTACTTGGGGTATTGACATTCGCGGTGGTGTTGAAGCTATCTTCGAGCCAAATTTGGATGCCAACTCCGACATAAAGCTTGATGAAATCACTCAGGCAGATATGGATTCCATTAAAGAGGTTATGGAAGCCAGACTTCTTGCAAAAGGTATTACAGAAAGCGAAGTTCGTACCGATCTTAACAACAAACAGGTAATCGTTAGATTTCCTTGGCAGTCGGGTGATGAAAACTTTGATCCCACCGCCGCAGTTAAGGAATTAGGCAACACCGCAGTTCTCACCTTCTGCGAGGGTAGCGAAGCTCCCGCTTCTGATAAATCAAACATCGTTCTTCAGGGTGCAGATGATATTGCAAGTGCTGCCCCCGGCTATGACCGTGAAAGCGGTGGCTACATAGTTCAGTTAGAGCTTACCAAAACAGGTGCTTCTAAATTTGCTGCAGCTACAAGTAAGCTTTCTAAAACAGATCCTAAGGGTGTAATTTCTATTTGGCTTGAGGGAAGCGACAGTTACATCTGTGCTCCTACTGTTAACGATACTATTACCGATGGTAATGCTATTATCAGTGGTGATGCTTCTGTATTTACTCCTGATTACGTTAATGAGCTTGCATCAATCATTAACGCAGGTTCTATTCCTTTCTCCTTAAAGGCTGATGATAACAAATTACAAATTATCAGTCCTACCCTTGGTACTCAGGCACTTAACGTTATGACTATTGCAGGTATTGCAGCTTTCATTGTAATCTGCATTGTTATGATTTTAATGTTCCGCCTCCCCGGTGTTGTAACCTCTATTGCACTTTTGGGTCAGGTTGCAGGTATGCTTGCTTGCTCCTCAGGCTTCTTTGACGGCACAACAGGTGTTACTCTCACCATCCCAGGTATTGCAGGTATTATTCTTTCAATCGGTATGGGTGTTGACGCTAACGTTATTGCATCTGAGCGTATTCGTGAAGAATTCAGAAAAGGCAAAACAATTGACGGCGCTATTTCAGCCGGTTTTGAAAACAGCTTTAACGCAGTTTTAGACGGTAACGTAACAGTATTTATTGTTTCCGCTATTATGATGGGTGCATTCGGTACTACCGATACCGTTATGGGTAAACTCTTCTACCCCGTAATGCAATTCTTCGGTTCTTCCGTAACAGGCTCTATTTATTCCTTCGGTTATACCCTTCTCATTGGTGTTATATTCAATATGATTATGGGTGTTTACTTCTCACGTGCTATGCTAAGAAGCATCTCTAGATTTAAATTCTTACGTAAACCTTGGTTGTATGGAGGTGCTAAAAATGCAAAATAATATAACCTTCGACTTTATTAAAAACCGCAAAATTTGGCTTTCAATTTATGCAGTAATAATTGTAGCGGCAATTGTTGTTCTTACTGTTTTTGGCGCAAACCTTAGCATTGACTTCAAGGGCGGTACCGTTTTAAACTACAGCTTTGAAGGCAGCCTTGACCTTGAAAAGGTTGAAACCGCAGTTAACGAAGCCGTTGGTCAATCGGTTGCAGTTTCTGAAAATACTAACTTTGCTACCGGCGAAAAATCTTTAGTTATTACCTTGCCCAGTGTAAAGGCTTCTGTTACCGATACCACTAAAGCAGAAATTTTAAAAGTTCTTAACAGTAACTTAACAAGTAATAAAGTTGCTGCTAAGGCAGATGCTAATACAGATGATAACAACGTTTTATTTAGCTTTGAGGGTAGCATTAAAGAAACTAATACCGTTACCAAAAAGCTTGAAGAAGCTCTTGGCCTTACCGGTATAACCGTTAGTCAGGACGTTGGAACTAAAACTCTTACCGTTTCCGTTCCAAGCGCTATTGCAAGCTCTGTATCCGCTAAACTTGCAAAAACCTTTGCCGATAACAAAATTACAAACATTGGTTCTAACACAGTAAGCGGTACTATTGCAAGTAACTTCTTCCTTAAATGCTTAGTAGCAGTTTTGCTTGCAGGTATTTTAGTTGTTGCTTATGTTGGTATTCGTTTCCGTAAAATCGGCGGTGTTTCGGCAGGTATGTTTGCTCTGCTCGCCCTTTTCCTTGACTGCTTTATGGCTTTTGCCGCAAGTATTTTCTTCCGTTTAGAGATTGACTCCAACTTTATGTCAGTTATTCTTACCACTCTTGGTTATTCACTTAACGATACTATCGTTGTTTATGACCGTATTCGTGAAAATAACAAATTCTATCCTGAAATGGAGCTCAGAGAGCTTATTAACACCAGTGTTAAACAATCACTTGGTAGAACAATTAAAACCACGGTTGCTACCTTCCTTGCAATTATCGCAATTGTAGTTGTAGCTGAGTTCTTTGGTCTTTCAACTCTCCGTAGCTTTGCAATTCCTATGGCTGTTGGTATTCTTTCCGGTTGTATCACTTCTGTTTGCCTCTCCAGCCCACTTTGGTATTCTTGGAAAAAATATGCAGATGCAAGAAAAGCTTTAAAAGAAGCAAAGAAGTAGTATTAAATAGTTAATGTTTAAACTCCGAACCGTTACAAACAGTTCGGAGTTTTTTAACTTCATTTTAAACTTCTTTTTTTAGTTTTTTTTCAAATGTTGGGGTTTAAGTCCAATAATTTCAGATTATAGGCTATAAATATTAATTATGTAGCGTAAGAAAGGGTCTTCACCCTAGTGTTAAATTAAAGCGGAACGGTCGAGCCCGTTCCGCTTTAATTGATACATTCAAGAGTTTGATAATAATTTTTGGTCCCAACAATTAGAAAGGAACCTACGCATTTTAATTAATCGTCATAACCGTTGGGGTTGTTTTTTTGCCAACGCCAACTGTCTTCGCACATTTTATCTATTGATAATTTAGCTTCCCAATTTAAAAGGTCCTTTGCTTTTTGTGCATTTGCATAAACTTCATCGGGGTCACCGGGGCGTCTTGGGTCAATAACAAACGGAACATCAGCACCTGATGCCTTAACAAAAGCGTCCTTAAGCTGTAATACGCTAGTGCCGTTTCCTGTACCAAGGTTAATTGCTTCACAGCCTTCGTTTTTCAAAACCCACTCAACCGCCTTAACGTGTCCTGCAGCTAAATCAACTACGTGAATGTAATCGCGTACGCCTGTGCCATCTACGGTGTTATAGTCGTTGCCAAAAACATGAAGCTTTTCAAGCTTACCAACTGCAACCTGTGAAATATATGGCATAAGGTTGTTGGGAATTCCTTTTGGATCTTCGCCAATGGTGCCGCTTTCGTGTGCTCCAATGGGGTTGAAGTATCGAAGAAGTGTAATAGCCCAACTGTTATCGCTAACAAAAAGGTCTCTTAAGATTTCTTCAATAAACAACTTTGTTCTGCCGTATGGATTAATAGCGCCAAGAGGCATATCTTCGGTAAGCGGCATTGTTTTTGCAACACCGTAAACTGTAGCCGAGCTTGAAAAAACAATCTTCTTAACGCCAAATTCACGCATAGTGTTAATTAAAACAAAGGTGCTTGTAAGGTTGTTGTCATAATATTCCATTGGTTTTGCAACTGATTCTCCAACGGCTTTAAGGCCTGCAAAGTGAATAACGGCTTCAATGTTGTTTTCTTTAAAAATTGTGTTAAGAGCAGCAGCATCTCTAACATCATTTTCATAGAATTTAATCTTTTTACCTGTGATTTTTTCAACCCTCGTTAAGGACTCCCTTTTGCTGTTAGAAAGATTATCAATAACAACGGGTTCAAAACCTGCCTGTGTAAGAGCGATTAAGGTGTGGCTACCAATATAGCCTGCACCGCCTGTAACTAAAATTGACATAATTTTTCTCCTTTTAAACACTATTTAATTTTATTCATAACCAAGCCTGTAATAAGCTTTGGATAAAAGTATGTTGATTTTTGAGGCATCTTTTGACCTGCACTTCCTACAGCCGCAATCTGCTCAACTCTGGTAGGATTAAGGAAGAATGCGCAATTAGCGCCTCCATTAACTGCTTCAACTGCCTCATTAGCATCACGGGTATATTTTAGGTTTATTTGTTTAGCCATATTTTCTTTATCAATACCCATAAGCTTTTCTAAAATAAGGCTATGAAGAATAGAAACATCAAGCGTTCTTAAGGTTTCGTGAAGCTCGGGTAATAATTCCTCTAGGGTAGGTGAGGATTTTAAGGTTAAAAGATAAAATCTGCCATTAACATAAGCACCAAACGAAATTCTATCTAAATCATACTGTTCCTTTAAATTGGTTTCCAATCTTGCGTATGATGGCATTTCACCAACGTGGAAATAATCTCTGGCATCAAATAACATTTTTCTGCCATCAAAATTTTCAAGAGAATGAACAATTCTGTGGGTAGGGAATACCACAAGACCGTCACTTTCCATAGGAACAAGCATCATCATAACATATTCACTTGCGGCATCAGGTGCGGCACCGTTATCACGCTCAAACTGCCTAAAGCGAAGAGCGGTTTCATAGCGGTGATGACCATCTGCGATATATAAGCATTTGTCATTAAAAAGCTCGGTTAAACCGCAATCAGCATTAAGAGTCCACAAGCGGTGAGTTACTTTTTCTTTATCGGTAAATTCATTAATAGCTTTGGTGCCGTCTACCGTGTTAATAACATCGGTAATGGCTTTGTTTTTATCCTCAAACAAGCAATAAACCTGACTGAAATTGCATCCTGTTGCACACATAAGGTTAAATCTATCCTCTTTAGCGGCAGAAAGTGTATTTTCGTGAGGAATAACAACACCTTCGTTAAAATCAGTAAGCTTAACCCTTGCTATAACGCCTTTAAAGCTTTTTTGAATACCATCAACAACGAATTCTTCTTCATAAATATAAAATTTATCTTCCGCTTCGGTTGCAACAATGTTATTTTCAAGCCAATTTTCAAGAACCTCGCCGGCTTTTTTATAAACATTTTCGCCTTCTTTAGGTAGTTCTAAACGAATAACATTATGCTTGTTTGTTGCTAAAAACTCTTTTCTTTCTTCTTCGCTGATAATATCATAAGGCGGACACACTAATTCATTAATAGCTCCCGCAGAATTTTGAAATCTGAGACCTTTAAAAGGTTTAACAATTGCCATAAAATCACCTCATAAATTATATATCTTTATTTTACTATGATTTATATGAATAGTCAACCGAAAAAAAGTAATATTTTTTGAAATTTAGCATAGTAATTATTAGAATATTAAAACGGGGGATTTTTATGAAAAATATGTATTTAATAATAGTTTTGGTTTTAACAATGTCATTTTTAATACTGCCTCTTTTGGCAACCGAAAAATCCGAAAAGGACACTTCAAAAGTTTCAAGTGAAAATGGGACAAGCAATTTGGGAGAAAAAGAGGATACAAGTAATTTAAGGCTTAAAAACTTAAGCGAAATAAAGCTATATTTATGTGAAGAGGAAAAAACTGTAACTTTAAAAAAGAATGAATATGTTTTAGGCGTAGTGGCGGCAGAAATGTCAATAGAAAATAACATTGAGGCGTTAAAAGCTCAAGCTTTAGCGGCTTATACCTACGCCTACCGAAAGCACTTGCAAAACAGCGAAAGTGGTGATTATGATTTGACAAATGACCCCACGCTAGACCAAGCCTATTTAGATGAAGCAGGGCGAAAAGCAAAATGGGGTGATAAATTTGAGGAAAATGAAAATAAGCTTAAATCGGCGGTAGATGCCGTTATAAATCAATTAATAGTGCATAACTCTCAGCCAATTTTAGCGGCTTACCACGCCATTTCAGCAGGTAAAACCGAAACCGCTGAAAATGTGTGGGGAACCGATTACCCTTATTTACAAAGCGAAAACAGTGTTGCTGATTTACTTTGCGGCGAATTTTACAGTGAGGTTACGGTTGCTAAGGAAGAATTTTTAAAAAAGCTTACCGAAATTGGTGCCGCTAACGCAAAAGAAGTTGAGCAGATTATTGGCGAAAGCAAAAAAAGTGACTCTGGCACCGTGCTTAACATTACCCTGTGCGGCAAAAGCTTTACGGGCGCCCAAATCAGAGAAGCCTTTGAATTAAGGTCTGCGGCATTCGATTTGGTGTTAAAGGAAAACAACCTTATTTTTACCGTTAGCGGATATGGGCACGGCGTTGGAATGAGCCAGTTCGGAGCAAATTATATGGCTCAGCAAGGCTCCGATTATAAAGAGATAATATCTGCCTATTACAGGGGCGTGCAAATAGTGAATATTAGTTAAACTGGGATAATTAACACCATTAAACGCAAAAAACAGCCAAGTATCCGTTAAGGACACTTGGCTGTTTTTATGTTATTGATAGTTTTGTTGTGCTGCGTATGCGCTTTCCAATACTGAATAATCAATATCTTCAACATCAAAGCGATTAATAGCAAAGTTGTTCTTATCTACAGCATAATTCTTGGTTTTTTCGGTAACAAAATCTTGATATTCTTCATTCTTTAAGAGATAAAGAACTTCAGATTTAAGTTGTTCAAAATAGTAGGTATCGCTATTGATATCTAATCTTACGTATAAGGTTAATCCGGTTTTTTCTTCATTTTCAATGATGATGGTTTCGCCAACCTTCATTTCATAAAGTTCATCAAAATCGGTGTGAGCATAGCTGGATTTGGAATTTTTATCTGCTAAAACAGTAGCGTGTTGATCCTTAGGACCATCTTTTGTTTCTTCGTGTTTGTGATCCTCTTCTTTAAGACCGTTGTGCTCCATATAGATTTTTTCAAAATCTTCACCGTTTTTAAGTCTTTTTTCATAACCTTCAAGCTTTGTTTTTAATGCAGCTTTTTGGTCATCGGTAGCTTTGTCTTCATAGGAAGCAGAAAGCGCATAAACTAATGTGTAGTTTTCAAGGAATGAATCTTTAAGAGTGTTTTCAGGAACTTCTTTTTCGCCATCTTTGCCGTAAAGATACTCAAAATATTCGTTTGAATAATAGGAGTAGGTGAAAGCTTTTTCATATGTTTCGTATGAAACACCGTTTGCAGCATAAAGGTATGCATAACCGTAATCGCTCCAATATTGAGAAGCAGCTGCCTGCACATCTCGCAATTGCTCATCGGTTAACTTAATGGTTCCTTCATCAGCTAATTTTTGGAAGAAAACATATTCCTTACAACGCTCAATAGTTTTTTCTTTTACGTAATCCACAAAATTAACGCCGTTGATTTGTTGTGTGTAATAATCGGTTGCTTCGCTTGATTCTGAATCTTCTTTTGCAAGTTGTTCATCAACAGTTTGTTTAGCATTAGCATCAGCATCAACAAGGGCGTTAAGATAAAGCGCAGAAGCAATATCCATACCTTCAATTGTAAGTGCTACTTCATTTTTGCCGTGACAGGCACAAAGTGTAAGCAACATACATCCAACTATAATGGCTGAGGCAAATTTTTTAAAAATTTTCATAAGGGTTAAAATCCTCCTCTAAAACTAAATATCTATAATATTATACAATACTTAATTTAAAAAGTCTAGTCTTTTTTGTAGTAACCTGTAAATTATTCTGTTCTAAGTGCTACAACGGGGTCCTTTTTAGCGGCACTTCTGGATGGAATAATACCTGCAAAGAGGGTTAGAATAACGCTTATACATACCAAAACAACTGCTACGGGGATGGGTAAGAAAGCTTTAAGATTAGCAATTCCTGTAAAGTAGTTTAAAATCATATTTATAGGAATACATAGCAAATAGGTTACTAAAACACCTAAAGTGCCCGATGCAAAGCCAATAATTACCGTTTCGGCGTTAAACATACTTGAAACGTTTCGTTTAGAAGCGCCTATAGCGCGTAAAATACCAATTTCCTTTGTTCTTTCCTGAACGGAAATAAGAGTAATAACGCCAATCATAATGGAAGAAACTACAAGTGATACCGCTACAAATGCGATTAACACATAGGTAATTGCATTAATAATAGTGGTGATTGATGACATCATAATACCAACATAATCGGTGTAGGTGATTTTTTCTAATTCTTTAACCTTATCATTATAGAGCTTAATTTCTTCTTCAATAACATCCTTGTTTTCGAAGGATGAAGCAAAAAGATTAATTGTGGCGGGGTTATCTAAATCAACATAGCCAAGCTCTTTAAGATTATCCTCATAGGTAGATTTTGAAAATTCTAAAACTTCATCATAATAGGTTGCAAGCTGAGCGGTTGTAAAGCCTTTGATAGAATTATCTAAAGCAAAAGCCAGCTGTTGCTCATTCATAACCGATAACTGTTTAGTAACCGAAGCTGCATATTCCGCTTTTACCTTTTCAACAATTAGGTTTTTAAACATTTCTGCAACATCTTCTTTAGGTAATGCAGAAACATAACCTTCAACATCTTTTTCGCTCATACCCATTTGTGATATTAAAACTGTTTTTAAGGTTTTTTCAATGTCGGCATCAGAGGTTTTGCTAACGGTATCATTAACGGTTTTATCAAGAAAAGCCTTGTCGGGTATAGACATTACCTTAACATATGTGTCGGCTTTTTCTTTTGTGGTGAGCTTTTCAATATGAGATTTAAACTCGCTTGCCTTTTTCTCTTCGCTTAAATTACCTGTGTTTTCTTTAAAGGGAAGACCTGTGAAAATATCCTTAGATGGGTTTGATAATTGAGCATTGACTGCGTCAATAGTTTTAGAATTGTTAATAATATATTCTGTTAATTTATTTGTGTAGCCGATTTTGCCCGAAAGCATTGAGGAAACTGCATCCTCATTTTGACGAACAATACCTGAAACCTTTAAATCAACGCCGTTATCATAAAGATATTTAAGACCTGCGCTTGTTTCTCTAAGGTCGGTATAAACCTGATTTTTTTCATCATAGGTGTAGCAGTCGGCATTAAAAATGGTGCGGAATTTCATACTGCAAATTTCTTCGTATGACCATTTTTGTGTTTCGACTTCAATAGAGCTTTTGTTAAAAGCGGCATTTGCCAAAGCGTCAATATCCTCTTTGGATTTAAGACCCAATGCATACAGGGTCATATCATCTACTTCGTTGTTTTCATCAACAACTAAAACGATTTCGTTGTATTCGGTGGGCCAGGAGCCGTAAATAACATCGTATTGCTTTTCAAGCAAGGGGTTAATAAGCTTGCCGTTTTCGCCCGAAAGCATTTCCTGCCATAAAACTGCGCTGCTGTTACCAAAGCTTGACATCTGTGAGCCCATAACATTTTCGCTGAAATTCATCATAGAAGATAAATCCATACCAAAATATTCAATTAACAGTTCTTGTAACAGCTCTTGCGAATCGGAACGGATTATATCTCCGTCAACATTTTTGGTGTATACAAGTAAATCGGTGTTATAGGTGTACTGAATACCATTAATCGCTTCCTTAAGCGGGGCATCTTCCTCTAGTGAGGCTAATTTATCCTCTAAATATTTTTTAAAGGCTTTAAGGTCATTTTCGTTGGTTTCCATTGAATTAAGCGAATTAACCAAATCGTAAAACATAGCCTTTTGGTAAACTGCATCATTTTCGTGGGGTTTAGCGGCGGTAGCCTTACCAATGAAGGTTTGAAGCAGGCTGCCCATGTCAACGTGTTGCGCCTCAAGAGTTAGCGGGTAGGAGGAAAGGGTGTCTTCCTGAACGGTGTTAATATAGGTTGTCATACCTTGTGATACTGCAAAAATTAAAGCAATACCAATAATACCAATACTGCCTGCAAAGGAAGTAAGAATTGTTCTGCCTTTTTTGGTAAAAAGATTTTTAAGCGAAAGGGAAAAGGAAGTAGCGAAGGACATAGAAGGCTTCTTTTCCTTTTTAGCCTTTTTGGCAGGCGGGGCTGAGGTGGTATCCTCGGCGAGATTTTCCTTTAACTCCTCTTCGGTTAATGGATTTGAATCATCCTTAATTTCTCCATCTAACATTTTAATAATACGGGTGGAATACTTTTCTGCAAGCTCGGGATTATGGGTAACCATAATAACAAGCCTGTCTTTAGCAATCTCCTTTAAAATATTCATTACCTGAATACTGGTTTCGGTATCTAAAGCACCTGTAGGTTCATCTGCTAAAATAATATCAGGATTATTTACAATAGCTCTGGCGATTGCAACACGCTGCATTTGACCGCCCGACATTTCACCCGGCTTTTTAGAAAGCTGATTTCCAAGTCCAACCTGCTCTAAAGCCTGCTTTGCGCGTTTTCTTCTTTCGGATTTTGAAACACCCGAAAGAGATAAAGCTAACTCAACATTTTGTAAAACAGTTTGGTGTGGAATTAAATTATAGCTTTGAAAAACAAAGCCTACCGAATGATTTCGGTAAGAATCCCAATCCCTGTCTTTATATAATTTTGTTGAGCGGTTATTAATAATAAGGTCGCCATCTGAATATTTATCTAAACCGCCTATAATATTAAGCATTGTTGTTTTACCGCAGCCCGACGGTCCAAGTATTGAAACAAAATCGCTTTTTCTAAAGTTAAGGCTAACATTTTTAAGTGCGTGTACTGTGTTCTCGCCGGCAAGGTAATCCTTGCTAATGTTTTTTAGCTCTAACATATATTAATCTCCTTTTAAGAATGTTTAATCATAGTGTGTTTGCACTTTGGACATGTAACTTCAATTTTTCCCTTGCCTTTTGGAACTCTAAGGTTTGCTTTGCAATTTCGGCATTTAAAATATAAATGAGTTTTTCTGTATTGCTGTTTTTGTTTTTGTAAATTGATGCTTGATTTTACTTTGTTTTTTAAATTTAAATACTTGTAAAGCTCTTGTTGACGTGAGTAAATGTTTTTTGAAAGAGCACGAAAAAGTATTAGGACAAAAATTAGTGTGCTTAATAATTGAAAAAATCCAAGGAAAAAGGGGATGGGTATAAAACTTAAAATGTAAAATACGAAGTAAACTATTATTAAGAAACGGTTTAATTCATCGCCTTTATATCTTCCGTACATAAATCTATTCAACGAATTTATTAATTTATTTAAATAATACCGCATATATTTCACCTCATTTTAAATATATCGTATATTATAAAATCTAAATCTTAATATTTGCAAAACAAAATAAGTATAAATTATTAACATTTTATGTTTTTTAAAGAAAAATTTTCCTATAATTTAATAATACCATAATTTGTATAAATATACAATAACATACAAAAAAGTTTCAATCTTGTAACATTTTGTAACTGAATCGAAATCAATTTGTAAACAAAATTTAAAGACTTTTTTAAAGTTAAAGTGTATAATAGAACTATGAAGAAAAGGGGTGAGCTTTTATTATGAAAAAAATCTTAGCAGCGGCACTTGTTTTTGTGATTGTTTTTGTTTTCTCAGGCGCAACACCTGTTAGAAAAATAGCAACCGAAAATTCTGTTGAAATTGTTTCTGAAGTTTATGATGAGGTAAGCAATAACGCCGAAATATCAAGTAAAATTTTAAAAGCTCGCTTTGAAAATATGCTTAACAATAACTACCTTTATAATGATGATTTTTGTTCACATAAGGTTATTATTGAAAATTCTATTTTAGCGCTTTTAGAAAAAGCTGTCGATGGCGAAATCAATAAAAGCTTGGTTTTAGGATTCATAGCCGATATGTACGGTCTTCAGGTTGATGAAAAGGCTGCCGAGTATGATTTCGCACCCGCAAGCGAGGGAATGTTTGTTGTTCTTCCAAGAGGCTACACAGAATATAATCACACAGTATTAAACATTGCGGAAGAAGAGGGTGGCTATACAGTTACTTCTGAAGTGGTTGTTATGGCGCATGATGGAGAAGAGTATACTGCTACTACAAAAACCGTATTTGTTCCAAATGAAGGCAGTAGCTTCGGTTATAATATTATAAGCAGTGAAATACTTTAGTTTTATATGTTTTTTGTTTAAGCAGTCATTTTTATGGCTGCTTATTTTATTATGTAGATAAAAAAGAAGCTCCACTAAAAGTGAAGCTTCTTTTTTGGCTATGGAACAAGAAAAAGATATTTTTCCTTGTTTGGTGTATGACTTCGAACTCTCGCGTAAATCACGGCGAAAGCCGTGTATATCAACAATTCCGCAGGAATTGCATATCATCAAAACGAAGTTTTGTATATCATCATTGCGAAAAGAAATGCAGCCTGCGGCTGATGAGATACACGCTTCGCGTGATGATATACGCCTTACGGCGGTGATATACCATTGCTTTCGCAATGGATAAAAAATCGACAGGTTTTGACCTGTCGATTTTTGGCTGGGGTGGCAGGATTCGAACCTACGAATGCAGCAGTCAAAGTGCTGTGTCTTACCGCTTGACGACACCCCAATATTAAGGTTAA
>JAFSDM010000016.1 GCA_017436225.1 Clostridia bacterium
AGATTTTAAAAAGTGTGGATTTTAGTTCAATTGAGGCACAAAACGCAGCCAATACTACCGTATTGGCGAGTATTTTAACGAAAAGTGAGCAAAAATCCACCGTTTTAAAACGCGGTTCGGGTTTGACTGCTCACCCTAAGGTGGTTTTAAAATGTTCACCAAGCAAAACAGTTTAGGAATTTTTGGTATGGATGCCTATACAGTAACGGTTGAAGCCGATGTTTCAGAGGGGCATTTTGCCTTTAATATAGTAGGTCTGCCCGATGCCGCAGTCAGGGAGTCGGGGGATAGAGTGCTTTCGGCGCTTCGCAATAATTTCTTTACACTTCCGGGCGGTCGTACCACCGTAAACCTTGCCCCCGCTGACCGTAAAAAGGAGGGCACCCTTTATGACGTGCCTATTCTTATTGCAATTTTGGTTTCCACAGGTCAGCTTGCGGGCGATTTTAGTGATATGGCATTTATCGGGGAGCTTTCGCTTGACGGAGCTCTTCGCCCTATAAACGCTCTGCTTCCAATGGCAATTGAGGCAAGGCAGTCGGGCATTAAGCACCTTTTTGTTCCCGCTGAAAACGCCGCCGAGGGAGCGGTGGTTCAGGGAATAAACGTTTACCCTGTAGAAAACATTTTACAGCTTGTAAGGGCGCTTCGCGGCGAAATTCAAATTCCGCCTGCCGTTTACACCCCCGTAGCAGATACCGACAGTATATCCCATTTGGATTTTTCTGAGGTTAAGGGTCAGTTTTTGGCTAAAAAAGCGCTGGAGGTTGCCGCCGCAGGCGGTCATAATGTACTGCTTATCGGTCCTCCCGGTTCGGGTAAAAGTATGCTTGCAAAGCGCTTTCCAACCATTTTGCCCGAGCTTACCGAAAAGGAATCTATTGAAGCTACAAAAATCCATTCCATAGCGGGTGTTTTGGCTAAAAAGTCTCCCCTCATAACAAAAAGACCCTTTCGTTCACCCCATCACACCGTTTCCTCTGCCGCAATGTCGGGCGGGGGAGCAATTCCAAAACCGGGCGAAATTTCTTTGGCGCATAACGGCGTTTTGTTTTTAGATGAGCTTCCCGAATTCAAGCGTGAGGTTATGGAAGCGCTCCGCGCTCCCTTAGAGGACGGTAATGTTACCGTTTCGCGCGTGCTTGGCAGCTTTACCTATCCCTGTTCCTTTACCCTTATTGGCGCTATGAACCCTTGTCCTTGCGGTTTTTACGGTCATCCAACCAAAAACTGCACCTGTTCGCCAAGCGCCGTTTCTAAATATCTAGGTAAAATTTCAGGTCCTATGCTTGATAGACTTGATATTCACGTAGAGGTTCCGCCCGTTAAGTATGACGAGCTTAAGGATGATGCAGGCACCGCCGAAAGCTCTGCCGAAATTAAGGCGAGGGTAGATAAAGCAAGGCAAATTCAAAACGAGCGTTACAAGGATGAAAATATCTCCTGCAATGCAAGGCTCACCCCCAAGCTGCTTAAAAAATACTGTGTTTTAAGTGATGAAGCCGAACAGCTTTTATCTGCCGCATTTAAAAATATGGGTCTTTCGGGCAGAGCCTATGACCGCATTTTAAAGGTTTCGCGCACCCTAGCCGATTTGGAGGCAAAAGAAAAAATAGAAAGTAACCACATAGCACAGGCAATTCAGTTTAGAAGTCTTGACAGAAAATATTGGGCAAAGTAGGGGAGAATATTATTCACCCAAAAAACAACCGCAAATTTTTAAACAAATCGTAGGGAACGAACAATGTGTCGTTCCCTTAAAACAGCATATTTTTTGTAGAAAATTCACAATCTTTTAAAAACTTTGTTTTGTTCATAATTTGTTCATAATTGTGGTGTATAATACCACCATATGGCGAAAATGGATTTCGCTAAATTTTAATAAGACCTTAAAAAAGGGAGTAGCTGGCAGTTTTATAACTGGTATAACAGTCGTCAATACGGTGATTTCACCCGCTGTTATATGAAATAGCAAGACTTTTAACAAGTATCGCAAAGGTTAATATTTTTGCGTATTTGCTAAAGGTCTTTAATTTTTAAAGGAGTGTTTTTATGACAGCATTAACCTCGTGGCTTGCTACCTGGGCAGAACGTGTTTCAGGTATGACCCCTCTTAACTGGGTACAAACCTTTGTTATGATTGCAATTGGCGGACTTTTAATATTCCTTGCAATTAAAAAGGATATGGAGCCTACCTTACTTTTGCCTATGGGCTTTGGCGCAATCATTGTAAACCTTCCCGGTGTTTATGCACCAGCCTCTGAGCACGGCGCATTTGGTCCGCTTTCCACCCTTTTTGATGCGGGTATTGCAAATGAGCTTTTCCCACTTATTTTGTTTATTGGTATCGGTGCAATGATTGACTTCGGTCCCTTGCTTTCTAATCCCAAGCTTATGATTTTTGGCGCTGCCGCACAGTTTGGTATTTTCTTCACATTCTGTATGGCATCTATCTTCTTCGATTTCAACGATGCGCTTTCAATCGGTGTTATCGGTGCGGCAGACGGTCCTACCTCCATTGTTGTTGCACAGCAGCTTAATTCTAAATATGTTGGCGCAATTATGGTTGCCGCATATTCCTATATGGCTCTTGTTCCCATTATTCAACCCCCCGTTATTAAGGCTCTTACCACTAAAAACGAGCGTAAAATCCGTATGGCTTATGAGCCTAAGTCGGTTTCCAAGCTCACCAAAATTTTATTCCCCATCATCATCACCGCAGTTGTTGGTATAGTAGCACCTGATTCAGTTTACCTTGTAGGCTTCCTTATGTTCGGTAACCTTATAAGAGAGTGTGGCGTGCTTAACTCACTTTCTGAGACTGCGCAAAAGGTTCTTGCAAACCTTATTACAATATTCCTTGGTATCACCATTTCTACCAAGATGTTCTATGCAGATTTCTTAAAGTTAGATACCCTTTTGATTTTAGGTCTTGGTTTAGTTGCATTCATTATTGATACCGCAGGCGGCGTTCTTTTTGCTAAATTCCTTAACCTCTTCACCAAGAAAAAGGTTAATCCTATGATTGGTGCCGCAGGTATCTCTGCATTCCCAATGTCGGGCAGAGTTGTTCACAAATTAGGCTTAGAGGCAGATAATCAAAACTTCTTGCTTATGCATTCAATGGCTGTAAACGTATCCGGTCAGATTGCATCTGTTATAGCAGGCGGTATAATACTCAGCTTCGGTCTTGGCGCTTTATAGGGGGTAGCTAATTATGATGAATTTTTTAACTGCAGCTTTTAATCCTATGAACTTTGTTAATAACTTAGGTTATATGGGTGTTGGAATGATTATAATAATCGCCGTTATCGGCATTATCATCGGCGCTACATCCTTGCTTAACAAGTTCACAGGCGGCAAATAAACTAAAAAAGATTTTAAAAACGGTAGAGCACCAAAGCTCTACCGTTTAATTATTCATTAACATATTTAATTATATCTTCAACCTTGCAATTTAGTATGCGGCAAAAATCATCAATTTTCATTGTGCTTATGCCGTTTCCCTTTTTCATACGGTCAATTGTAGCACTGCTGATGTTATACTTATTTATTAGCGTGTAGGTTGTAATATTTTTTGCCTTTAAGGTTGCCCAAAACGGTTCATAACTAATCAACAATACCACCCCCATATAAAATAAGCATATATCCAAAATATATACTTGACAATAGTCATAATTATGACTATTATTTGTATAGGAGATGGTTTTATGTATACAGACAAAAAATCACGAGTAGCTTGTTTGCACTGTGAATATTTTGAAATTAAGATTATATCAGAAAATGATATTCCCGAAGAAGCATATTGTGAGATTAAAAAATGCAACAAAAAGCTTTTTGATGATATTTGCAAGAATTTTAAATTAAAATCGGGAATGCATACCAAAAGGAAGTATCCGGGCAAAAAACAATAATCTCTACCGTTTTTGTTTGAATAAAGTTGCCGTTATCGGCAAAAACTTATCTATATAAGTGTAACTGTTGGTTGACTTTTTGCCGATAATATGTTATACTTATTAATGAAAATTGGAGGTGTGGTTATGAAATATTTATCGGTTAAAGAGGCTTCTTTGCTTTGGAATATATCTGAGCGTAGCGTTCGTAATTATTGCGCAAAGGGGCGTGTGGCAGGCGCTTTTCTTACAGGCAAAACCTGGAATATTCCCGAAAACGCTGAGAAACCCGAAAGAAGCAACAAAAGTAAACCCGCGCCACGAACCTTACTTGATGTTTTAAAAGAAGAAAAGCGTATCAAAGCTCACGGAGGCATTTACCATAAAACTCAAATTGAACTTACCTTCAATTCCAACCATATTGAAGGAAGCAAACTCACCCACGATCAAACTCGCTATATTTTTGAAACAAATACCATTGGCATAACCAATGAGGTTGTGCGAGTTGATGATATAATTGAAACCTCTGCCCATTTTCGCGCTATTGATGAAATTATAGAAAACGCCAACGCTCAGCTAAGCGAAAAATTTATAAAGCATTTGCATTTTATTTTAAAAACAGGAACAAGCGATTCCCAAAAAGAATGGTTTGCCGTTGGTGATTATAAAAAGCTTCCTAATGAGGTTGGCGGTATGGAAACAACCCTTCCTGAAGATGTAGCTCGGGAGATGAAAAAACTCCTTGTTGCTTATAACGGTAAGGAGAAGGTAACGTTTGAGGATATTATTGAGTTTCACGTACAGTTTGAGCGTATTCACCCTTTTCAAGACGGAAACGGTCGTATTGGCAGACTTATTATGTTTAAGGAGTGCTTAAAGCACGGCATTGTTCCCTTTATTATTGAAGACACAATAAAAATGTTCTATTATCGCGGACTAAAGGAATGGAACGTGGAAAAAGGCTACCTTATAGACACATGCCTTTCGGCGCAGGATAAATTTAAACTGTATTTAGACTATTTTAGAATAAATTATAACTAATAGTGCCAAAAAAGAATGGTTTTGTTGATTAAAAAACCTAATTTTTAACCAATTCTTTTTACAAAAAACTATTGATTTTTTTATTGCTTTGTGGTATAATACCATACGTAGATGTGTAAGAAAGGAGAGTGGGGCAACCCGCTCTCTACTTTTTGTCACGACTTTGTGCTTTTAAAGCCGAAAAAATCAAACGAAAGGTGTTGTATCTATTGGCAGGAAATCATACTGCAAAGCTGGTTGCCGAGCTTGCTAAACCCTATGTAGAACAGCTGGGGCTTACCCTTTGGGATGTTCGCTTTGTTAAGGAGGGCGCATCGTGGTATCTTCGCATTTTTATTGATAAAAAGGGCGGCGTTACTATTGAAGACTGTACCGATGTTTCACACGCGGTAGATCCCGTTTTGGATGAGGCAGACCCAATCAGCGTTCCTTATTATTTGGAGGTTTGTTCCCCCGGTTTAGAGCGTGAGCTTAAGGAGGAGTATCACTATAACGCCTTTATCGGCAGTGAAATTTTGCTCACTCTTTATAAGGCAGAAGACGGCTCAAAATCGGTAAGAGGCGTGCTTGAAGCCTTTAATAACGGTCCCGTTTTAAAGGTTGGCGAAGAAACAAAAGCCTATCCGCTTTCGGCAATAGCAAAGGCAACACTTTGTGATTTAGATTAATTTTTTAAAAAGGTAAACAAAACTTTGGAGGTTGTTATAAAAAATGAGTAAGGCAAATAAAGAATTTTTTGAAGCATTGGCACTTATGGAGCAGGAAAAAGGAATTAGCGCTGAATATCTTGCAGAAAAAATTTCAAACGCTATCATCACCGCAGTTAAAAAGGAATACGGCGGCAGAGAAATTGTTTTCTGTGATATTGATTTAGAAAAACAAAAAATGAAGGTTTACGTTCGCAAAGAGGTTGCCCTAGTGGTTGAGGATGAATATTCTCAGTTAACCGTTGAGCAGGCTCGTGTTCATAAGAAAAACGCAGTTGCAGGCGGTCATATTGATATTGCTCTTAACACCAAAAACTTTGGCAGAATTATGGCTCAAACCTGTAAGCACGTTATCCGCCAAGGAATTAAAGAGGCTGAAAAGGGTCAGACCCTTGCCGATTTCCAAAGCCGTAACCGTGAGCTTGTTACTGCAACCGTTGAGCGTATCGACCCCAAAACAGGCAACGCTACCATCAATATTGGTAGAGGCGAAGCCGTACTTCTTAAAAGCGAACAGGTACCTGATGAGGTGCTTCGTGAAGGCGATCAGGTTAAGGTTTACGTTGTAGACGTTAAGGATTCTGAAAAGGGTCCTAAGGCTATAATCTCCAGAACTCATCCGGGTCTCGTTAAACGTCTTTTTGAAATGGAGGTTCCCGAAATTTTTGACGGCACCATTGAAATTAAGGCAGTTTCCCGTCAGGCAGGCGCAAAAAGTAAGCTCGCAGTTTACAGCGCAAACGAAGAAATTGATGCAGTCGGCGCTTGTATTGGTCAGCGCGGCGTGCGTGTTAATAAAATCGTTGAGGAGCTTGCAGGCGAAAAAATTGAAATCATTAAATATTCCGATGACCCCGTAGCCTTTATTTCTGAGGCTCTTTCCCCTGCAAAGGTTGTTTCGGTTGAAATTTTAAGCGAGGAGCCTAAAACCTGTCGCGCAACCGTTCCCGATTCACAGCTTTCTCTTGCAATTGGTAACAAAGGTCAAAACGTTCGTCTTGCCGCACGCCTTACAGGCTGGAAGATTGATATTCGCCCTGAGAGCGGCTATTACGGCGAGGATGAGGAATAATCTTGAGCTTTAGCTTTTAAAATAAAAATTGGAGGTGGCGCTATGAAACCTAAAAAAATGCCTATGAGAATGTGTCTTGGCTGTAACGAAATGAAAATAAAAAACGAGCTTATAAGGGTTGTTAAATCCCCCGAGGGCGAGGTTTCAATAGATGCAACAGGCAAAAAGAACGGTCGAGGGGCATATATCTGCCACAATCCAAGCTGTTTAGAAAAGGCTATTAAAACAAAAAGAATAGAACGCGCCTTTTCGCTTAGCATACCGAGCGAGGTTTACGAATCTTTGAAAAAGGAGTTGGACTTGCTTGGAACAAGATAAAATACTCACTCTTTTAGGCTTTTGTAAAAAGGCAGGTAAGCTTGTAGCCGGTACCGAAAAGGTAACCGAGCTTGTTAAAAAAGGCGCGCCGTGCTTAGTAATGCTTAGTGAGGATATCTCACCAAAAACCGAAAAAGAGCTTAGATACCACGCAAACGGCAAGCAGGCAGTTTTTATAAGACTGCCCTATAACCGCGAAACCGTTGCTCACGCCACCGCCACAACGGCAGGGGTGTTAGCCACGGCAGATGAAGGCTTTAGTAAAGCGATTTTGCAAGGAGGAAATAATAAATGAGTAAATATAAAGTTAGCGACATAGCAAAAGATTTTGGTATGTCATCAAAAGATATTGCCGCAATTTTAGCACCCTTGGGCGGCGAGGCTAAAAAAAGCTCCAACGCACTTGAGGATAGTGAGCTTGACTTTCTTTTTAATAAAATCACCGCACAAAATTCCGTAGAAAGCTTTGATGCATATTTTGCCGCAGGTAACGAAGCCAGACAAAAGGCTAAAAAAGCCAAAAAGGCAGAGCAGGATAAATTAGAGCAGATTAAAAAGGAAGCCGCAGCAGAGCGCAAAAAGCGTGAAGAGGCTAATAAGAAAAGTGAGCCAAAGGTAGAACAGCCCGCAGCTAAGGAACAACCCCAAAAGGCAGAAAAGCCACAGCCTAAGGCAAATCCTCTTCCCGAAAAGCTTGATAAAAAGGTTGAGGTTAAGGCTCAAAAGCCACAGCCTAAGGCAGACCAAAGAAAGCCTGAAAACAAAAAGCCCGAAAACAAAAGGGTTGATAATAAAAAGGTTGATAACAAAAAAGCAGATAATAAGCCGCAAAAGAGCGAGCCTATTATTATTCCGCCACAGCCTAAAAAGGAAAAGGTTGGCGGTCCCGCTCCCAACCGTGGACCACAAGAGGTTCGCCGTGTTGATACAAGAGCCAACAACGTTGATATTGAAAAATACAACGAAAAATATGAGAATATTGCGCCCGCAAACACCATGAAGGATAATATGCAGCGCAAGCAAAAAATTAAGCAGAAATCCCGCGACCAAAGACGTCCGCAGGGCGTTAAGCGCGAGACCGAGGCAGACCGTATTCGCCGTATGCAGCTTGAAAAGATTAAAAAGACTCCCGTTACCGTAACGGTAGGCGATGAAATCACCGTTGGTGAGCTCGCCGCAGGTCTTAAAAAGACTGCCGCCGAGGTTATTAAGGTTTTAATGAAGCTTGGCGTTATGGCATCTGTTTCACAAACAATCGACTATGATACCGCAGAAATCGTTGTTTTAGAGCTTGGCTGTAAAATCAAAAAAGCGGTTGTTGTTACCATTGAAGAAAGAATTATGGACGATACCGAGGATACCGCAGAGAGCCTAAAGGAAAGAGATCCTATTGTTGTTGTTATGGGTCACGTTGACCACGGTAAAACCTCCCTTTTGGATGCTATCCGCAACGCAAAGGTAACCTCTACCGAAGCAGGCGGTATTACTCAGCACATCGGTGCATACCGTGTAAATCACGAAGGTCATAACATCACCTTCCTTGATACCCCCGGTCACGCCGCCTTTACTTCAATGCGTCAGCGCGGCGCAATGTCTACCGATATTGCAGTTTTGGTTGTAGCCGCCGATGACGGTATTATGCCGCAAACAATAGAAGCTATTAACCACGCTAAGGCAGCAGGCGTTCAAATCATTGTTGCCATTAACAAAATGGATAAGCCCGAAGCTAATCCCGACCGCGTTAAGCAGCAGCTTACTGAGCATTCCTTAGTACCTGAAGAGTGGGGCGGCGATGTTATCTGCGTTCCCGTTTCGGCTCATACTCATATGGGTATTGACGTTCTTTTGGAAAACATTCTTCTCGTTGCAGAGATGGCAGAGCTTAAGGCTAACCCCGACCGTAGAGCAAAGGGTGTTGTTATTGAAGCCCGACTTGATAAAGGTCGCGGTCCCGTTGCAACCCTTTTGGTACAAAACGGTACTCTCAACCACGGCGATATTATAGTTGCGGGTACTTCTGTTGGTAGAGTTCGTATTATGACCAACGAAAAGGGTCAAACCCTTAAAACCGCAGGCCCCTCTGTTCCTGTTGAAATCACAGGTCTTGCAGAGGTTCCCGCTGCGGGCGATGATTTTGATGCCGTTTCGGATGAGCGCCTTGCTCGTCAGCTTGTTGAGCAGAGAAAGCAAAAGGCTAAGGAAGCTCAGTTTAACGCCGCATCTAAGGTAACGCTGGATAATCTCTTCAGCCACTTGGAAGATGGCGATATGAAAGAGCTTAACATTATTATCAAGGCAGACGTTCAAGGCTCTGTTGAAGCCGTTCGTGAAAGTCTTGAAAAACTCAGCAACGAAGAGGTTAGAGTTAAGGTTATCCACGGCGGTGTTGGCGCAATCAACGAGTCCGACGTTATGCTTGCAGGCACTTCGGGCGCTATCATCGTTGGCTTTAACGTTCGCCCCGATTCGGTTGCAAAGGCAACTGCCGAGCGTGACGGTGTAGATATTCGCACCTACCGTGTAATTTACGATTGTATTGAGGAAGTTACCGCCGCTATGAAGGGTATGCTTGCTCCCAAAACACGTGAGGTTCAGCTCGGTCAGATTGAAGTTCGTAACACCTATAAAATTTCCAATGTCGGTACCGTTGCAGGCTGCTACATTACCGACGGTAAGGTTACTCGTAACGCATTTATCCGCGTAGTGCGTGACGGCATTGTTCTTGCAGAGGATAAAATTGCATCTCTCCGCCGCTTTAAAGACGATGTTAAAGAGGTGGCTCAGGGCTACGAGTGCGGTATCACCTTGGAAAAATACGGTGACGTTAAGGAAGGCGACGTATTTGAAGCCTTTATTATAGAGGAGTATAGAGATTAGTTATGGCTGGTTTTAAGCACGGAAGAATAACTTCAGATATTCAGTTAGCTATATCGGGACTGCTCAGAGAGGTTAAAGACCCAAGAGTAAGTCCCCTAATCGGCGTAGTTAAGGTGGACGTTTCGGGAGATTTATCCTACGCCACCATCTACGTTAGCGCAATCGACGGTTATGAGGCAACCTTAAATTCCGTTAAGGGGTTAAAAAGCGCCGCAGGCTACCTTCGCCGTGAGCTTGGAAGCAGACTAAAGCTCCGCAAGGTGCCCGAGCTTCGCTTTATTGCCGATGATTCTATTATAAAAAGCGCCGAGATTATGAATATAATTGAGGGCTTTGACCACAAAAACACCCCCGATGAGGAGGAATAATTAAAAATGGAAAGCAAGGGTAGATTTATCACTCTTTTTGAGACTGCAGAATTTTTAAGCGGCAAAGATAATTTTCTTATTTTAACCCATCAAAATCCCGACGGCGACACCCTAGGCTCAGGCTTTGGTCTTGCTATGATTTTGGATAAGCTGGGCAAAAAATCTACCGTTATCTGCTCGGATGAAATCCCTAAAAAGTATGAATATTTTACTTCGCTTGCGCCCCAGAATGCAGATTTGCAAAAGGCTTTAACCGTAATTGCGGTAGACGTTGCAGATACCAAGCTTTTGGGTGATTTGGAGGAAAAATACGCCGATAAGGTGGAGCTTTGTATTGACCACCACGTATCCAACGTGGGTTATGCGAAAGCTACCTATTTAGATGGCAGCGCTGCCGCTAACTGCGAGTGTATTTATGAGCTTGCAAAGCTTTTAGGCGTAGAGGTTGATGCTAATATGGCTCTTGCCCTTTATACAGGCATCTCCACCGATACAGGCTGCTTTAGATTTTCAAACACCACCGCCAAAACACACCGTATTGGCGCCGATTTAATTGAGCTTGGTATAGACAGCGCCGAAATCAACCGCGTTATGTTTGAAACCAAAAGCCGCATAAGGGTTGAGCTTGAAAGAATGGCTTTAGATGCTATGCAGTTCCATTTTAATAATAGGTGCGCGGTTATTGTTATAACCCGTGAAATGTATGAAAAAACAGGCTGTAAGGATGAGGATTTAGAGGGCATCACCGCTATTCCGCGCAGTATTGAGGGCGTTATTGTAGGCGTAACCTTAAGGGAGCGTGAGCAGGGCGGATTTAAAATTTCGGTTCGCACCTATCCGCCTGTAGATGCCTCTGCAATTTGTAAGCGTGTAGGCGGAGGCGGTCATATTCGTGCCGCAGGCTGTCAGTTAGGTGCAGAATATTCTACCGAGGATGCCGTAAAAGAAATGCTAAAGCATGTTAAGGCAGTTATGGAGGAAAGCTTTGCAGGGACTGTTACTGATAAATAAGCCGGAGGGATTAACCTCCTTTGGCGTTGTTGCAAAAATCAAATGGCTGCTCCATACAAAAAGGGTGGGGCACACAGGTACTCTCGACCCAATGGCAACGGGAGTGCTTCCCGTTTTTGTTGGGCGTGATACCGTGCTTTGCGGTCATCTGTTAGATGCCGACAAGGAATATATAGCGGGTATTAAACTCGGCGTTACCACCGATACGCTTGATAAAACAGGCACCGTTTTATCCGAAAGCGAGGTAAAGGTTTCAAAAGAAGAGCTTTTAAAGGCTTTAAACAGCTTTTTGGGTAAGCAAATGCAGGTACCGCCAATGTATTCGGCTATTAAAAAGAATGGCGTTCGCCTTTACGATTTGGCAAGGCAGGGTAAGGAGGTTGAGCGCGAGGCAAGAGAGATTGAAATTTTTGAAATAGAGCTACTTGATTTTTCAGCTAGCGAGTTTAAAATAAGGGTGCTTTGCTCAAAGGGCACCTACATACGCTCCCTTGCCGATGATATAGGCAAAAAACTTGGCACGGGCGCAACGCTTACTGAGCTTACCCGTACTAAAACCGCAGGCTTTAAGCTTGCGGAATGTGTAGATTTAGATACCTTAACCCCCGAAAATGCCGCCTCATTTTTAATAAGTTCGGAAAATGCGGTTTTAAGCTATCCGCTTTTAACCGTTTCTGAAAAACAGTCGGTTCGTTTTTCAAACGGCGGGGAGCTTTCGCTCGAAAGGCTTCACTTTGCCTCAGAGCCGAAAAACGGTGAAATCTACCGCATAAAATGTAAAGATAAATTTTTAGGACTTGGCGAGGTGGATTTTAATAAATCTGCCCTTAAGGTAAAGTGTTTAACATATCACCCCTCGGATGATATGTAACGCGACGAAGTCGCTGTACACTTGCCAAAAGGCAACGTACACTTTTCACTGTAAACTTTTAGTGAATAGTGTACAGTGTACGTTTCACCTAACAGTGAAAGTGAACGGTTTGCTTCGCAAACGTTATTAACGAAAGGAAGTGCAGTATGTCCGAATATTCAGTTGCTCTCGGTACCTTTGACGGTCTTCATTTAGGGCATATGGCGGTGCTTGGCAGCATTTTAAACGGTGACACCACCCCCCTTGCGCTTACCTTTAATTTTCCGCCAAAATTTTCGGTGGCAGAAAACCTTTTAATCACCCCGAAGAATAAAATATCAAGGCTTAAAGCACTTGGAATTTCGGCAGAGATTTTAGATTTTCAAAAAATTAAAAATCTTTCCCCAAATGAGTTTTTATCCTTTATTTATACAAAATATTCACCGAAAATAATTACAACAGGTTATAATTTTCGCTTTGGAAGGGGTGCTGAGGGCACCGCCCAAACCATAGCCGAATTTTGCAGTAATAATAATATTGAATACCGCTGTACCGATGCCGTTTTGGTAAACGGCGAGGTTGTTTCAAGCAGTAAAATCCGAACCCTTATAGCTAGCGGCGATTTAAAATCCGCAA
Organism: Clostridia bacterium; assembly: GCA_017436225.1. Lineage (GTDB taxonomy): Bacteria > Bacillota > Clostridia > Oscillospirales > Acutalibacteraceae > UMGS1279. The sequence goes on from JAFSDM010000016.1 coordinate 12,774, forward strand.
ATCAAATGCTGGGCGCTCGCTTTAGCTTTTCGGGGGAGGTTTTGCACGGTGATAGGCGTGGCAGAGTAATTGGCTTTCCCACTCTTAACATTCCTTACCCCGTAGAGCTTGTTACGCCGAAATTTGGCGTTTACGCAAGTCTTACCGAAATTGACGGTAAAATTTATAAATCAGTAACCGATATTGGTGTTCGCCCTACCTTTAAAACCGATTACGTTATAAGCGAGACCAACATTTTAAATTTTGATGGCGAGGCTTACGGTAAAAGGGCAACCGTTTATCTTGTGGAGTTTATACGGCAGGAAAAGCTTTTTGGCGGCTTAGATGAGCTTAAATCCGCCATTGAGCAGGATAAAAAAATCGTATTAAAGCTTTTAGAAAATGTGCAAATTTAAGCCAAACGGCTTTTATTATAAAAAATATTAAATGTTTTCTTTTTAGGGTGAGCAGTTAAACCCGAACCCTAATAACGAAAGGAGATTTTTAAAAATGCAAACAGATAAGCTTTGTATGGGTTGTATGAGCGAAATAAGCGGCGAGCAGGTATGCTCGGTTTGTGGCTTTGACAGTGCAAATTATTCAGAGCCCGACGCCCTTGCTCTTCGCACTCTGCTTGCGGGCAGATACCTTGTTGGCAAGGTTATTAGCAAAACGGGAGAGGGCTTTAGCTACCTCGGTTTTGATACTGTTACCGAATCGGTTGTAAAAATAGCCGAATACTTCCCACTTGGCGCCTGCAAAAGAAATGCAGATGCCACCGTTAGCGTAAATCCCGAAAAAGGCTTCGCTTTTAATGAAGGTATTATGAAATTTATTGAGCTTCATAAAACCCTTTCGGGCATTACAGGTGTTTCTGCAATATTTAAAATTCTTGATATTTTTGAGGTAAACAGCACCGCCTACTGCGTTACCGAATTTTTACAGGGCATCACCCTTAAGGAATTTTTAATTCGCAACGGCGGAATGATTAGCTGGGAGCAGGTAAGACCTCTTTATTTGCCCCTTGTAACGGCAGTTTGCAAGCTTCACGAAAACGGCGTTATTCACGGCGGTATTTCACCCGAAACCATTATAGTTGGTCGTGACGGAAGACTTCGCCTCAGCGAGTTTTTAATTCCGTCGGCTCGTGTTTCGGGCGGCGATATAGAGGCTCAGCTTTATCACGGCTTTGCCGCTATTGAGCAGTACAGCGGTGAGCACATCACCCCCGCAACCGATGTTTACGCTCTTGCCGCAACCCTTTTCAGAACCCTCACAGGCAATCCTCCGCCCGATTCCAAGCAGAGGGTCATTTCGGATAATTTAGCATTTTCACGCTCGGTTGCCGAAAAGGTTCCCAGAGCTGTGCTTGTTGCTATGGCTAATGCGCTTCAACTGGATGTCGAAAACCGTACCGAAAGTGTTGATGAGTTTAAAAAGGGTCTTTTAATCGCCGAAAGCACCGTAACGGCAGATGATGAAAAAGCGTCTAAATCAACCGAAAAGGCTAAAAACCCATCAAATAAAAAGTACGTTTTACTTGCCGCCACCATAACAATTCTTATTTTGGCAGTTATTGCGGGTATTTTGTACTTTGCGGTATTCCGCGAGGATGACAGCGAACCCGCCGAACAATCCTCAGAATATATTTCCAGTCACGAATCCTATTTAACCGTTGATGCCTCATCGGCGCCCGAAAAGCATTTTTCTGTGCCCGATTTTTCAGGCAAATCCTTGGCAGAGCTGCTTGCCAACCCCGAGTATGATGAGTGGTTTGATTTCAAGGTTGTTAAAAAGGAGTATAGTAATAAGTTCTCACGCGGTAAAATCTGCGCTCAGTCTGTAAAGGTTGGCACCGCAGTTAAAAAGGGCACCTTGGTTGAATTTACTATGAGTTTGGGTCCCGAAACCGTAACCGTTCCAAAGGCATTAAAGGGTATGAATAAGGACCAAGCCTTAATAGAAATCTTAAAGCTCGGTATTGATTTTAATAACGTTAGCGTTGTAGGTAAGCTTGGCGAAGAAACCACCGAGGAATTTGTGGTAATTGAAACATTACCGCCAATGGGCGAAAAAATAAACCCCGATGAGGCAATCACCATCTATTACAACACAAACGTTATAGCAGAGGAAAGCTCCGATACAGATTATCCAATGGATGATTACGAAGACTACGGTAACTAAAATGAAAAAATATATTTTGGCTTTAGACCAAGGTACAACAAGCTCCCGCGCAATTTTATTCTCTCGCGCGGGAGAAATTGTATCAACCGCCTCTAAGGATTTAGGGCAGATTTTCCCCGCTCCCGGAATGGTAGAGCAAAATCCAATGGAGATTTTAAGCAGTCAGATTTATTCCCTTAAACGAGCGGTGGAGGATAAAAGCATCTCCCCGAGTGAGATTGCCGCGGTGGGAATTACAAATCAGCGCGAAACGGTAATAGTTTGGGAAAAGGAAAGCGGAAAGCCTATTTGCAACGCCATTGTTTGGCAGTGTCGCCGCACAGCCGACTACTGCGAAAATCTTAAAGCGCGCGGTCTTGCCGACTACATAAAAAACATTACGGGTCTTCCTATAGACGCCTACTTTAGCGGTACCAAAATTAAATGGATTTTGGATAATGTTCAGGGCGCGCGCCAAATGGCAGAGGAAGGCAAGCTTCTTGCAGGTACGGTGGATAGTTGGCTTATTTGGAATTTAAGCGGCAGAAAGCTGCATATAACCGATGTTTCTAACGCCTCTCGTACAATGCTTTTTGATATAAATAAGCTTGAATATTCAAAAAAGCTTTGCGAAACAATGGGTATTCCTATGAATATGCTCCCCAAGGTTGTTTCCACAAGCGAGATTTATGGTGAAATTGACTGCGAGGCGCTGCCTGAATATAAGGGTATTCCCATTTGCTCGGCGGTTGGTGACCAACAAGCCTCACTTTTTGGGCAGTGTTGCTTTGGCGCAGGTGATACCAAAAACACCTACGGTACAGGCTGTTTTACCCTTATGAATATTGGAAATAAGCCTATTTTATCTGAAAATCTTATAACCACCGTCGGTTGGAAAATAGGCGAACAAATTGTCTATGCCGCCGAGGGAAGCGTTTTTAACGCGGGTTCTTCTATAAAATGGCTCAGAGATGAGCTAGGTATAATCAAAACCCCCGCCGAGTGTGATACCCTTGCCGAAACCATTAATGATAACGGCGGAGTTTACTTTGTTTCGGCCTTTACGGGTCTTGGCGCCCCCCATTGGGATATGTACGCCAGAGGCACCCTTGTGGGTCTTACCCGCGGTTCGGGCAGAGCGCATATCTGCCGAGCGGTTTTAGAGGGTATAGCCTATCAGGTAACCGACCTTGTACGCGCTATGGAAAAGGAATTTGGTTGCCCTATAACCGTTATTAAGGTTGACGGCGGCGCATCTGTAAGCCGATTTTTAATGCAGTTTCAGTCAGATATGCTTAGAATTGATGTTAAAAGACCCCTTGTTACCGAAGCCACCGCCTTTGGCGCCGCGCTTCTTGCGGGACTTGCGGTGGGATTTTGGCAAAGCGTGGGTGAGATTGAAAAATTGGTAGAAAAGGGCGGCTATACGGTATTTTCTACCCAAATGCCCCTAACCGAAGCCGACACCCTTTATACCGAGTGGCAAACCGCCTTAAAAAGGGCAAAAAGCGACATTGATTGTTAATTTTTGAATAACAAAAAGCCTTCCTGAATTGATTTTCAGAAAGGCTTTATTTTTTTTGCTTAATTTCATCTGTAAATCCTAAAATATAATCTGCCGAAACCTTAAAGAATTTGCAAATCGTTATAAGGTGTCGTATTGGCATTTCATTGGCGCCGCGTTCATACCTTGCGTACATAGTTTGTGATGTTTCAAGTATATCAGCCATAGCTTGCTGGGTCATATCATTATCCTCTCGAAGAGCGCGAATGCGGTCAATATAATCCATACCATCACCCCAAAATCTATAATTATATAGTAATATTACCACAGTACAAATATTTACTATTGACTTTAGTAAATATTTGTACTAATATAAATTATAGATTACATTTAAACCTTTTATAAAATATGCAAGGAGTGTATCTATGTTTAATAAAAAAGAAAACGCTTGTCCTTGTGCGTATTGTGAATATTTTAAGTACTTTGAATATATCGAAAGAAATAGCATCGTTCAAAAAGGTTTTTGCACAAAAATCAACCAGTTTCGCGAGTTGTATGATGAATTGTGTGAAGAATTTGTTTTAGAGTCGGGGATATATACCAAAAAATGGTATCCTAATAAGAAGAACGATTAAAAGCGACATTGATTGTTGATTTTTGAATAACAAAAAGCCTTCCTGAATTGATTTTCAGAAAGGCTTTATTTTTGTTTCAATACAGTAATTATGGTTTTATCGTAGGGGAGAATATTATTCTCCCGCAAAAAGCACCGCAGATTACGTTTTTTAAATCACACTGCCGTCGGGTTTAAAGAGTGGGAGAGGCTCAAGATAGATTATATCATCGCGGTTTTTTGCGTCGCCCTCGGCTAAAACGGTCATTTTACCAACCGTAATACCGCCCGCTCTTTTCACAAGCTCTTCAATAGCGCGGAGCGATTCACCCGTGGAAATAACGTCGTCAACAATTAAAATGCGTTTGCCCTTCATTCTTTCGGCATCAGCGGTGTCAAGGTAAAGCTTTTGGTCGGCGGCGGTGGTAATGGAGCGCACATTCACTTCCATAACGCCGGTCATATAAAGCTTGGGCGCCTTGCGGGCTAAAAAGTAATATCCGTCACCGTTAAGGCGTGCCATCTCGTGACCAAGCGGAATACCCTTAGCCTCGGCGGTTATAATGTAATCGTATTCGGGGGCGCGCTTCAAAAGCTCCTTTGCGCAGGCGGTGGTAAGCTCGGTGTCGCCAAACATTACAAATGCGCCTATGTACAAATTTTCGTTCACAGGGCAGAGCGGAAGGCTTCGCTCCAAACCCGCAATATTCATTTTATGGTAAAGCATTTTTAAAAATCTCTCCTTGTTTAAAAAGTTGCTACCTTCATTATAAGACTAAATCATAAAAAGGTCAATTAAAAAAAGAAAATCTTTACAATTTATACTTTATTTTTTGCAAAAGCTTTGGTATAATGTATTATGTATTGGTTTATCCACTTTTTGAAAGGATTTTATATATGGGATTTTTAGAAAAATTATTTGGTAATTACAGCAAAAAAGAAATTAAAAGAATTATTCCGCTTCAGCAAAAGGTTTTAGAGCTGGAGGAGGAATATAAAGCCCTTACCGATGCCGAGCTAAAGGCAAAAACCGGTGAATTTAAAGAGCGCCTTTCGGCAATGGAAACTCTGGATGATATTTTACCCGAAGCCTTTGCCACCTGTAGAGAGGCAAGCGCCCGTGTACTTGGTATGCGCCATTTCCCCGTGCAGATTTTGGGCGGTATTGTGCTTCATCAGGGCAGAATTAGTGAAATGAAAACAGGTGAGGGTAAAACCTTGGTGGCTACTCTCCCCGCATATCTTAATGCGCTTTCGGGCAAGGGCGTTCACATTGTTACGGTAAACGATTACCTTGCAAAGCGTGACTCGGAGTGGATGGGTAAGCTCTACGGATTTTTAGGTCTTTCGGTTGGACTTATTATCCACGGTATGAACAGCGCCGAGAAAAAAGCCGCCTATGCCGCCGATATCACCTACTGTACCAATAACGAGCTTGGCTTTGACTACCTTCGTGATAATATGGCAATCTATAAGGAGCAGCGCGTTCAGCGTGAGCATAATTTTGCCATTGTGGATGAGGTTGACTCAATTTTAATTGATGAAGCCAGAACCCCTCTTATTATTTCGGGTAAGGGCGAGGCATCTACAAGCCTTTACCAAACCGCAAATAAGTTTGCCAAAACCCTTAAAATGGTTAAGGTTGTTGAAAGTGATGATAAGCAAAGTGATGAGGAAAATAACTATAACGGCGACTATGTTGTTGATGAAAAGGCAAGAACCGCCACCCTCACCCCCGAAGGCGTTAAAAAAGCCGAGGAAGCATTTAAAATAGATAATCTTACCGATGCCGAAAATATGCTTATTGCCCACCACATAAATCAGGCAATCAAGGCTCACGGTATTATGAAGCGTGATGTAGATTATGTTGTGCGTGACGGCGAGGTTATTATTGTAGATGAATTTACAGGTCGACTTATGTTCGGCAGACGCTATAATGAGGGTCTGCACCAAGCCATTGAGGCCAAGGAGGGCGTAAAGGTAGCAAGCGAGTCCAAAACCCTTGCAACCATCACCTTCCAAAACTTTTTTAGACTTTATTCCAAGCTTTCGGGTATGACGGGTACTGCCCTCACCGAGGAAGCCGAGTTTAGAAAAATCTATAATCTCGACTGTGTGGAAATCCCCACCAATAAGCCTGTTATCCGTGAGGATAATAACGACGTTATCTATAAAACCGAGCGGGCAAAATTTATGGCGGTTATTGAGCGTATAAAGGAATGTTACGCTAAGGGTCAGCCCGTTTTGGTTGGTACCGTTACCATTGAAAAGTCTGAAATTTTAAGCTCCCTGCTTAAAAAAGAGGGTATTCCCCATAACGTGCTTAACGCAAAGCACCACGAAAAGGAAGCCGAAATCGTAGCCCAAGCGGGTAAATTCGGCGCCGTTACCATCGCTACCAATATGGCGGGTCGCGGTACCGATATTATGCTTGGCGGTAATGCAGAATTTTTAGCCCGAAAAGAGCTTAAGGCAGAGGGCTACAGCGATGAAATCATTGCCGAAGCCACAGGCTACGCCGAAACCGATAATGAGGATATTTTAGGCGCTAGAGAAAAATTTGCCACGTACCTTGCAAAATTCAAAGCCGAAATTGCCCCCGAAGCCGAAAAGGTAAGGCAGGCGGGCGGTCTTTATATAATCGGCACCGAGCGTCACGAATCACGCCGTATTGATAATCAGCTTCGCGGCCGTGCGGGTCGACAGGGCGACCCCGGAAGCACCAAGTTTTTCGTTTCCTTGGAAGATGATTTAATGCGACTTTTCGGCGGCGAAAAGGTAAGTCGAGTAATGTCTATGCTCAAGGTGGATGAAAATCAACCGCTCGAAACGGGTATGCTTTCAAGCTCTATTGAATCTGCTCAGGGTAGGGTAGAAGCAAGAAACTTTGGTATCCGCGAAAGAGTTTTAGAGTATGATGATGTTATGAACCAGCAGCGTGAGCTTATCTATAAGCAGCGTAATCAGGTGCTTGACGGCGAGGATATTAAGCAAAAAATCCGCACAATGGTTTCAAATACCCTTAAAGAGGAAATTGCAAAATATATAAACGAGTCGGATATTCAAGATAATTGGAACTTCGCCCCCTTAAAGGAGCGCTTTGGCGGCTGGCTTTTAAAGGAAGGCGATTTAGAGTATACTACCGAAGACCTGAACAGTCTTGAATATGAAGATATTGAAAAGCTTTTTGAGCAAAGAGCTACCGAGCTTTTAGATGCAAAGGAAGAAAAATATTCCGAAGAAAAAATGCGTGAGATTGAGCGCTACTTGCTCCTTAAAACGGTTGATGAGCATTGGATGGAGCATATCGATGCTATGGATGAGCTTCGTCAAGGCGTTGGACTTCGTAGCTACGGTCAGCATAATCCCGTTGTGGAATACCGTAACGACGGTACCGATATGTTCAACAATATGATTGACTCAATGCGCAGAGAAACCGCTATGCGAGTGCTTACCGTTGAGTTTAAGCCTGCCGAGGAGATTAAAAGGGAAAAGGTTGCCGAGGAAACCTCATCCTCTGATGACGGCAGTGTAGACCGCACCGTTCGTGGTAAGGGCGTGGTAAGCAAAAACGCACTCTGCCCTTGCGGAAGCGGTAAAAAGTATAAGCGTTGCTGTGGTAAAGACGTAGAATAATTTTTAAAAAAATAAGAAGGTTTTTAAAATGCATATTAAGGATGCAAAAAGAATTGTTATAAAAATCGGCTCATCAAGCCTCACACACGAAAACGGCAAGCCCAACCTTCGCAAAATTGAAAAATTTGCAAGGGTGGTTTCCGACCTTAAAAACAGTGGCAAGGAAATTGTGCTTGTTTCCTCGGGCGCTATTGCGGTTGGCGTTGGCAGACTGGGTTTAGCCGAGCGCCCAACCACCACTAGGGGTAAGCAGGCGGCGGCAGCGGTAGGTCAGTGTGATTTAATGAGCCTTTATGACCGCTTTTTCTCGGAATACGGCTACGTTCCCGCCCAAATTCTTATGACTCGTGACGTTGTAGATAATGAGGAGCGCCGAAACAACGTTAAAAACACCATCGAAGCCTTGCTTGAATACGGCGCTATTCCCATTATAAATGAAAACGACAGCGTTTCGTTTGAGGAAATCCTCTTTGGCGATAATGATAACCTTTCGGCAATAGTTGCAGGCTTGGCATCAGCCGATGCGCTTGTAATTCTAACCGATATTGACGGTTTTTATGACAGCAATCCTAAAGAAAATGAAGACGCTCGACTAATAAGCCACGTAAAGGAAATCACCGATGAAATGATGAGCGCGGCAGGCGGAAGCGACTCAAATCGCGGCACGGGCGGTATGCACACCAAGCTTGAAGCGGCGCATTATGCCACAAATCTTGGTATTGCAGTTCAGATAATGTCGGGTGATAATCCGTATAACCTTTACGACCTTTTTGAAGGTCATATCATCGGCACATTTTTTGAGCCTAAACATAAAGATTAACGAGTATTTTAACAATGCAAAGACGAAAATTGAGCCTTTAAAATCAGGTTCGGATTATTCGTGTTTGCTTATAATAAAGGACTGAGTTTAAGTTGAAAAGTATGGAACAGTTAGGTGTTGCCGCAAAGAAAGCGGCGGCGGTTTTGGCAACCGTATCCGCATCAAAGAAAAATGAGCTTTTGCTTTTGGCTGCAGATATGCTTATAGAAAATAAGGACTTCCTTATTGCCCAAAATGAAAGGGATATTGAAAACGCCCTTAATTCGGGGCTCTCTGCCGCTTTAATAGATAGACTTCGCCTTACCGAGCAAAGAATTTGTGATATGGCAACAGGTCTTCGTGAAATCGCAGGCGAAACCGACCCCGTAGGTGAAACGGTGGAGGGCATTACAAGACCAAACGGCATTAGAATTTCTAAAGTCAGAGTGCCGCTTGGTGTTGTGGGAATTATCTACGAAGCTCGCCCCAACGTTACCGCCGATGCCTTTGGCATTTGCCTTAAATCGGGTAACGCCGTTATTCTTCGTGGCGGTAAGGAGGCTATTTTCTCCAACCTTGCCATTATGAAGGTGCTTAAAGAAGCGGTGAGCAAGGCAGGTCTGCCCGAAGGTACGGTAGATTTGGTTGAGGATACCACTAGAGCCTCTTCCACCGAGCTTATGAAGCTAAAATATCTAGACCTGCTTATTCCACGTGGCGGAGCGGCTTTAATCCGTGCAACGGTGGAAAACGCCACAGTTCCCGTTATTGAAACGGGTGTTGGCAACTGTCACGCCTTTGTGGATGAAACTGCCGATATTTCTATGGCGGTTAATATTGTGGAAAACGCAAAATGTCAGCGCCCATCGGTTTGCAATGCTTTAGAAACCCTGCTTGTTCATAAAAATATTGCCGAAAAAGCTCTTCCCAAAATAAATGAGGCACTTTTAAAGCATAATACAGAGGTAAGGGGTTGCAATAAAACCTGTGCTATTTTAAAAAATGCCATTCCCGCAACCGAAGAAGATTTCAAAACCGAATTTTTAGATTACGTTTTGGCGGTAAAGGTGGTAGACTCTTTAGATGATGCTATGGAGCATATAAGAAGCTATTCAACAGGGCACAGCGAGTGCATTATCACCGAAAATTATACAAATGCCGAGCGCTTCGTAAATGAGCTTGATTCTGCTGCGCTTTATGTAAACGCCTCTACCCGTTTTACCGATGGCGGTCAGTTTGGTATGGGCGCCGAAATCGGTATTTCTACAGGTAAGCTTCACGCCAGAGGACCAATGGGCATTAAGGATTTAACCACCGTAAAATTTATTGTTCGCGGAAACGGGCAAATCCGGTCCTAGACCGGATTTATACGGGATAGATTTTATCATCGCCAAAATCCCGTTCCGCGTCCACGTAAACGGTGGGGTTAAGGCAGATTTCATTGGTCCTAGACCGCCGGTCCTAGACCGGTTTTATACGGGATAGATTTAACTATCGCCAAAACCTCGTTCCGCGTCCACTCAAACGCCAACTATCAACTTACAACTATCAACTTACAACTATCATTTTGCTTCGCAAAAACTGTCATTTTGCTTGCGCAAATGTTTTATACAAAAATTATGGGTTTAATGGTATGGGAGAAAACAAAATGAAAAACAACAAAGGCGGACTTAGCTTTAAACACTTTTGGCTACCACTGTTTTTATTTGTGGTTGCCATAATTATTTTTTATAAATTTGTTGACCTTCTGCCACAAGTTTTTGCAGTAATTTTTCAGGTTTTGGGTGTTATCAGCCCATTTATAGGCGGCGTGGTAATTGCATTTATTCTTTATAAACCCGCCTTTGCGTTTGAAAACCTTTTTAAAAAATCAAAGAAAAAATTTATTAAAAATCGGGCAAGGGGACTTTCGGTTTTAAGCTGTTATTTAGGCCTCGCTACAATTTTAGCGGTAATTTTATACCTGCTTTTGCCCCGTCTTTTTACAAGCGCTATGAGCCTTATTCAAAATATGCCGCAGTATTATGACTCGGCTATTGCTTATATTAAAACCCTTGCGGGTGAGGATGGCAAGCTGCTGGGCTTTGATATAACCGCCTTTTTAAATAACCTCAGCGTTTCAGCAATTCTAAAGTATTTTGATATTGGCTTGGTTGGTAAATACGCAGGCGAAATACTTGGCGCAACGGGTACGGTAGTAGATGTTTTGTTAGCCTTTGTTGTGTCGGTTTACGTGCTTCTTGGCAGAAAACACCTTTTAAAGGTTGCAAGGCAAATGCTTTTAATGGTTCTTCCAAAGGAAAAGCTTTCTAGACTTTCGGGCGTTGTGCTTCGCTCCTCACACATTTTTTATAATTATATATACAGTCAGCTTATAGATGCGGTTATTGTTGCCGCTATTATGTCGGTAGTTTTTTATATTATCGGTCTGCCCTATGCGCTTTTGCTTGGCATTTTAATGGGTGTTTGCAATATAATTCCTTATTTCGGCGCATTTATAGGCGGCGGCTTGGTTGTTATTGTATCCCTCATTTCAAGCGGAGATATTTTAAAGGCGGCTATAACCCTTGTAGTAGTTATTGTTGTGCAGCAGTTAGATGCTAACCTTATTCAACCCAAAATCGTAGCAGGTTCTGTAGGTCTTAAACCGCTTTATGTGCTTTTAGCCATTATGGTAGGCAGCGGACTTTTTGGTTTTGTGGGAATTTTAATCTGCGTTCCCGTAACGGCAATTATAAGAATGTTAATTTTAGATTACATTAAAAGCCTTAACGGTAAGGATACCCCCCTTGTTGAAAAACAGCGTGAGCTGTCACAGGAAAAATAGCAATAAAATGCTTGACTTTTTACTTTATAAATAGTAAAATATATTTAATATGTTTAAAGGCGCTTGAGCAGAAAGAGTAGGGCATAAAAAGCCTTCAGAGAGGCGTTGGTTGGTGCAAAACGTCGGTGATTTTTGCCTGAAGTTCATTCTGCGAGCTGTGTGTTGAACCTTAAGTAGGCACAACGGGTGCGACCGTTACATCGTTTAAGACTTAAAGTTTTTAAATTTTAAGCCCAGTGAGGCACCTGCCGTAAGGCAGGCGCAAAGCAGAGTGGTATCACGAATAATATTCGTCCCTGTATTCAGGGGCGATTTTTTTATTGTTTAATTTGTATCACCAAAATTTTATTTTTGAAAGGATATGTTTTTATGCAGAAAAAACTCGAAGAAATCAGAGTAGCGGCAAAAAACGCTTTAGCCGCCGCAGAAGATGCAAAAGCAGTCGATGACCTTCGCGTTCAATATTTAGGTAAAAAGGGCGAAATCACCGCCATTTTAAAGCAGATGGGCAGTCTTTCTGCTGAGGAACGCCCCAAAATGGGTCAGCTTGCAAACGAAGTTCGCGCCGATATTGAAGCCGAAATTGCTTCAGCGCTTAGCGTGATGAAGGAAAAGGCTTTAAAGCTTCGCCTTGAAAAAGAAAGGGTAGACGTTTCCATTCCGGGCACGGTTAGTGAGTTAGGCTCACTGCATCCCCTTAACAGCACACTTAATAAGCTTATTGATATCTTCAAATCAATGGGCTTTGACGTTGTAGACGGTCCCGAGGTTGAAACCGATTACTACAATTTTGAGGCGCTTAACGTACCCGCCGACCACCCCGCACGTGATATGCAGGATACCTTCTATTTAACCGAAAATATCCTTCTTCGCACCCAAACCTCTGCCACCCAAATCCGTACAATGGAAAAAAGAAAACCGCCTATCCGTATGATTTGCCCCGGCAGAGTTTACCGTTCAGATGACGTTGATGCAACCCATTCTCCCGTTTTCCATCAGGTAGAGGGTCTTGTTATTGATAAAGGCATTACAATGTGCGATTTAAAGGGCACCCTAGAAACAATGGCAAAGGAAATTTACGGTAGTGATACCAAGGTTAAATTCCGCCCATCCTTCTTCCCCTTCACCGAGCCAAGCGTTGAGGTTGACGTTTCTTGCTCCGAGTGTGGCGGTAAGGGTTGTCGCGTTTGCAAGGGTAGCGGCTGGATAGAAATTCTCGGCGCAGGTATGGTGCATCCAAAGGTGCTTGAGGGTTGCGGAATAGACCCTAATGAATATTCAGGCTTCGCATTTGGTATAGGTCTTGACCGACTCACCACCACACGCCATAAAATCAGTGATATCCGTTTACTTTTTGAAAACGATTTGCGTTTTCTTAAGCAGTTTTAATTAAGGGGGAGAAGAAAAGTGAAAGTTTCGTTAGAACATCTTAAATCTTATGTAGAAATTAATGTATCTGCCGAAGAGCTTTGCGACCGTATGGTTATGGCAGGCTTCGAGGTTGAAGAAGCAATCAACACCGCCGAAACAATGAAAAACGTTGTTGTTGGTAAAATTTTAAAAATAACCCCCCACGAAAATTCTGACCACCTTCTAATATGTCAGATAGACGTTGGAGCAGATGAGCCGGTACAAATCGTAACAGGCGCCGACAACGTTTTTGAAGGCGCATATGTCCCCGCCGCACTTAATAATTCCCTTCTTCCAAACGGTATGAATATTAAAAGCGGTAAGCTCAGGGGCGTTGCTTCAAACGGTATGCTTTGCAGCGGCGGCGAGCTTTGCATCACCGAGGAGGACTATAAAGGCGCCGGCGTAAACGGTATTCTCATTTTAAATGAAGAGTACGCACCAGGTACCGATATGCGTGAAGTTTTAGGCTTAAATGACTGGATAATAGATTTCAAAATTACCGCTAATCGCCCCGATTGTCAAAGCTTTTTGGGCATAGCAAGGGAAATTGGCGTAGTGCTTGGCACCGAGTTTAAGCTCCCCGTTCCCAGCTTTGAAACGGTTGGGGATGATATAAATAACTATATGCAGGTTGAGGTTAAAAACTTTGATATCTGCCCACGCTATATCGGTCGTTTTGTTAAGAATTTAAAAATCGGTCCCTCGCCCGAGTGGATGAAACGCGCACTTAAAGCATCGGGTATGCGTTCAATAAATAACATTGTAGATATTACAAACTTTGTTATGCTTGAAACAGGTCAACCACTCCACGCCTTTGATTATAGCGATATTAAAGGCTCCAAAATTATTGTTAGAAACGCTACTGAAGGCGAAAAAATCACAACCCTTGATGATAAAGAGCACACCCTTTCTTCCGAAATGCTTGTTATTGCCGATGCTGAAAGTCCCTCCTGCCTTGCAGGTATTATGGGCGGTCTTAACAGCGAGATTAAGGATACTACAAAAAACCTTTTCTTAGAGTCGGCTAAATTCCGCCGCGACAGCGTTCGCCGCACCTCAAGAGCGGTTGGTGTTCGTACCGAGTCCTCCGCAAGATTTGAGCGTGGCACCGATATTATGAATACCGAATACGCTTCAAACCGCGCCTTACAGCTTATTTATGAGCTTGAGGCAGGTGAGATTGTAGATGGCGTTTTAGATGTTAATAACGGTCTTCCCGCCGAGCGTGAACTTATCGTAAGCGTTCAGAAAATCAATGCGCTTTTAGGTCTTAATATCCCCGCCGAAAAAATGGTAAGCATTTTAAACAGTCTTCATATTCCTACCACTATGATTGGCGATACCTTAAAATGCAAAATCCCATCCTTCCGTGATGATATTGAGTATATGGCAGATATCGCCGAAGAGGTTATGCGAATTTACGGCTATGACCACATTGTCGGCACCCCCATTAACGCCGCAGTTTTAAGGGGCACCCTTACAAAGGAACGCGCAGTTGATGATAGCCTTAAGTCACTTCTCACCGCAAACGGTATGTATGAAATTGCAACCTATTCCTTCATTGGCTCTCACACCACAGAAATGTTGGATTTGCCCGAGGGTGACAGCCGCCTTAACTACATTAAAATTTTAAATCCCCTTGGTGATGAGTATTCGGTAATGCGCACACAGCTTGTAACCTCTATGCTTACCGTAATTTCTACTAATATGAACCGCAAAAATGCAGATGCAAGATTTTTTGAAATCTCTAAACGCTTTGTTCCAAAGGCACTTCCCTTAGTAGAGCAGCCAAATGAGCTTAAAACTCTCGCGCTTGGCATTTACGGCGATGGTGAAGATTTCTACACCCTTAAAGGTCTTGTAGAGCAGGTTTTAAAAACCTTAAACACCACCGCTCATTTTGAAAGAGCCGATGAGCCTTATCTCCATCCCGGCAGAGCCGCAAAGGCGGTTGTGGGCGGCAAAACCGTTGCTGTATTCGGTGAGGTTCACCCAACCACTGCCGATAAGTTCGACTTAAATGCAAGGGCATATGTTGCTGAAATTTATTTAGATATGCTCAGCGAAAATGAAAATCCGCTTGTAATCTATTCACCTCTGCCCAAGTTCCCCGCAGTTAGCCGCGACCTTGCGCTTCTTTGTAATTCTGAAACTCCCGTTGGCGATTTGCTTGATATAATCAAAAATGCGGGTGGAAAATTATTAGAAAACGTATCTATTTTCGATATTTATGAGGGCGCACAAATCCCCGAAGGTAAAAAGAGCGTAGCCTTTAATCTAACTCTTCGCTCGCCTGAGGCAACCCTTACCGATGAGCAGATAGAAACGGTTATGAACAGGGTTATTAAAAAGCTTGATGCCGCAGGCGCCGAGCTTCGCAGATAATATTTTACCTAAAAAATTAATCTTTTATTAAATAATTTAAAAACACTTGAAAAATATACTATTTTAGTATACAATAGAATAAAAGAAATAAGGAGTGATTTTATGGATAGAACTATGACCTTTTCTCTCGGTAATGACCGCGAACGTGAAATACGTGAAATTTTGCTTACAGTTTATAACGCACTTAAGGAAAAAGGCTATAATCCTATAAATCAAATGGTTGGTTATATTTTGTCTGAAGACCCAACCTATATCACAACCTACAATAACGCTAGAAATCTTATTCGTAGAATAGACCGTGATACTCTGCTTCAGACCTTGGTTAAGTATTATATGACCAACTAGTTACAAACAAAGAAAGGATGGCAATTTATGGCCGAACAATTCCTTACCTATAAGGGTCGCCCATTAGTTCGCGGCGGCAACACCATTTATTATGGTAATATGTCGGATGAATACGTTTGTGTTCTTCAAATTTTAACCGAAAAGGAAGAAAATGGTGAACAGGTGCCCGATAAAATTCAGGTACAGCTTTTAAAAACCGACCCCGAAATTCCAATTATGGAGCGTTTTGTTAAAAACGGTGAAAGGCGCGGTCTTTATGAGGCTATGGATATGGCAACTATCTGGCTTGAGCGCGCACTAAAGGATCAGTAATTTTAAAAATTTAAAAATCGTTTAAAAAGCAATCTGACATAAAGGCTTCCCCCTGAGTGAAAGATGCCAAATAACCGCAATTTATTGGCTACACTTATGGGAGTAAGTGTAGCCTTTTTCATTCGGCCGAAGACCGAATGAAAAAGGCAGAATGAAGAATGCAAAATGCGGAATGCAGAATTTGGCCGTCCCCGGACGGGGAAGGGGGACCGCCGAACGGCGGTGGAAGGGGAGAAAACGAAATAATACCCTATTACAACCGGAAAGGAAAATAATTATGGAAACAAGAGTAGCCGTAATGGGCATAATAGTAGAAAACACCGAATCGGTAGAGGCGCTTAACGCTCTGCTTCATCAGTACGGAAAGTTCATAATAGGCAGAATGGGTTTGCCCTACCGTGAAAAGAACATCAACATTGTATCAATCGCCATTGACGCCCCACAGGATGAAATTTCATCGCTTTCGGGCAAAATCGGCAAGCTTGAAGGGGTAAGCGTTAAAACCGCCTACTCAAACGTGATTAGCAAATGAAAAAAATTAAAAATCTTTTAGAAAAACTTAATAAAAATCGCAGCTTAACCCTTTTAGAGTATGAGCAGCTAATATCGGGATATTCTAAAGAGGCGGCAGAGTATGCCGCCGCACTTGCGGTAGAAAATCGCAAAAGGGTCTACGGCACCGATATTTACATTCGCGGACTTATAGAGGTAAGCAATGTCTGCAAAAATGATTGCTACTACTGTGGTATTCGTTGCTCAAACAAAAACTGCGACCGCTACCGCCTTACAAAGGAGGATATTTTGCTCTCGGCAAAGGAGGGCTACGCTTTAGGCTTTCGTACCTTTGTAATGCAGGGCGGGGAGGACCCCCATTTTACCGATGAATTTTTGGTAGACGTTATATCAAGTCTTAAATCTCTTTACCCCGACTGCGCTATAACCTTGTCACTTGGGGAGCGAAGTCGAGAAAGCTACAAGGCTTTAAAAAATGCGGGAGCCGACCGCTATTTGCTGCGGCACGAAACCGCCGAAAAGGAGCATTACCAAAAACTGCATCCTGAAAATATGTCGTATGACAACCGTATGGAGTGTCTTAAAAATTTAAAGGAGCTTGGCTTTCAGGTGGGTTGTGGCTTTATGGTTGGTTCGCCCTACCAAACGGTGCAAAATCTCGCTAAGGATTTAAAGTTTGTGGAAGAATTTGCGCCCGATATGTGCGGTATCGGACCCTACCTAACCCATAAGGATACCCCCTTTAACAATATGCCGTCGGGCAGTTTTGAGCTGACTCTTTATCTGCTTTCAATAATCCGACTAATCTCGCCCGAAATTCTGCTTCCCGCAACCACCGCCCTCGGAACAATCAATCCAAAGGGTAGGGAGCTTGGAATTTTGGCGGGCGCAAACGTTATAATGCCTAACCTCTCGCCAATGTCGGTCAGACAAAAATATATGCTTTATGATAATAAGGCGTGCATTGGTGATGAAGCGGCAGAAAGCGTGAATAATCTTAAACGCAGTATGGAGGCTATCGGCTATACCGTTGTAACTTCCCGCGGCGACCGGTCCTTGACCGGATTTATTACGCCATAGATTTTATCAAACGGCTTTATCCCGTTCCGCGTCCATATAGATGATATTTTTAATTAAGAAGAAAAATGTAGGGGGCGGCGTCCTCGACGCCCCGTTGT
The DNA here is from genome assembly GCA_017436225.1 of Clostridia bacterium. Taxonomy (GTDB): domain Bacteria; phylum Bacillota; class Clostridia; order Oscillospirales; family Acutalibacteraceae; genus UMGS1279. The sequence goes on from JAFSDM010000016.1 coordinate 30,441, forward strand.
TCTACCGCAACCCCTTCAAACACAATCTTCAAAAGGAGTGTTTTAATATGTCAAATTATAATCCAAAATCGTTAAAGGCAGAAGAATTTATCAGTGATGCCGAAATATTAGAAACCTTAAAATATGCTGAAGAAAACAAAAATAACATAGAGCTTATTGACGCTCTTTTAGAAAAGGCAAGACCTAAAAAAACCGAGCAGGGTGTTACCTGTGCGGGTCTTACCCACCGTGAAGCATCGGTACTGCTCGCCTGTGAAATTCCCGAAAAAATAAAGGAAATGTACGCCCTTGCCGCAGAAATAAAGCAGGCGTTTTATGGCAACCGCATAGTAATGTTTGCGCCGCTTTATCTTTCAAACTACTGTGTAAACGGTTGTACCTACTGCCCCTATCACTACCAAAACAAAAACATCTGCCGCAAAAAGCTGACTCAAGAGGAAGTCAAGGCAGAGGTTATAGCGCTTCAGGATATGGGTCATAAGCGACTCGCCATTGAAGCGGGTGAGGACCCCGTAAACAACCCCATTGAGTACATTTTAGAGTGTATCAAAACAATTTACAGCATACATCACAAAAACGGTGACATTCGCCGCGTTAATGTAAACATAGCCGCAACAACAGTGGAAAACTACCGCAAGCTAAAGGATGCGGGAATCGGCACCTACATTCTTTTCCAAGAAACATATCATAAAGAAAGCTATGAAAAGCTTCACCCAACAGGACCTAAGCATAACTATGCCTACCACACCGAAGCAATGGACAGAGCTATGGAAGGCGGAATTGATGACGTTGGACTTGGCGTTTTGTTCGGTCTTGAGCTTTACAAGTACGAATTTGCAGGTCTTTTAATGCACGCCGAGCATTTAGAGGCGGTGCACGGCGTAGGACCTCACACCATCAGCGTTCCACGCCTTAAAAAAGCCGATGACATTGACCCCACCAAGTTCGACAACGGTATTTCGGATGAAATCTTTGAAAAAATCATTGCTTTAATTCGCATTGCAGTGCCATACACAGGTATGATTATCTCAACTCGTGAGAGCGAAGCGGTGCGCGGAAGAGCCTTAAATCTTGGTATTTCGCAAATCAGTGGCGCATCCAGAACTTCGGTTGGCGGCTACACCGAAGAAGAGCGCCCACACGATTCTGAGCAGTTTGATGTTTCCGACCAACGCACCTTAGATGAGGTTGTTCGTTGGCTTATGGAGCTTGACCACATACCCTCTTTCTGTACCGCCTGCTACCGCGAGGGCAGAACGGGCGACCGCTTTATGCAGCTTTGCAAAACGGGTCAAATTCTTAACTGCTGTCACCCCAACGCCCTTATGACACTCACCGAGTATTTAATAGATTACGCCAGCGAGGAAACCAAAAAGGTTGGCTTTGCCCTTATCGAGCGTGAGCTTGCAAAAATTCCAAAGGAAAAGGTTCGCCAAATCGCAACAGATAATATCGAGCAAATCAAAGCCTCCAACCGCCGCGACTTCCGCTTTTAAAACGCGTGGCGTTTTATCCAATTACGAATAGGGTTGCGGATACGGCTTAGCTTTCACCCCGCGTCCACATCGTTTGTAGTTTTAAGGCGGTTTTTAAATGCGTGGCGTTTTATAAGAAAGTTATGGGTTTAATGGTAGGGAACAACCTGTGTGTTGTTCCGCCAAAAATCTTATGGGTTTAATGGTAGGAACAGGTGTCCCGACTGTCCGCAATCTGATAATTTTGCCGCAAGGCATCATCCGCCGTTTATTATCAAGTCCATCTGTGACCAATCTATTGAGCCGTTATAAATATCGTGTTTTTTCTCTCGCGCCCCTGCGCGCGTATTCTTAAAATTATTTATATTATTATAATTATTATTTTGTGGTTGTTCGTTGGTTGCTCGTTGGTTGTTCGCTGGTTGTTTGTTGGTAAAAAAATAATTGCTGCTTTGCATTTCTGCCCATTTTAAAAGGGTTATAACCGAATATTGGTTGGTTGTTTTAATTGAAATATCTCCCGTGCTTTTTAGTTTAGAAAGAGCCGTTCTTATACAACCTTCGGTTGTGCCAAGTTGTTCGGCAAGGGTTCTTCGCCCCGTTAAAACCTGACCCGCTTCAAGTGTTTCGTTTTTCCATTCGGTTTTTTTAAACGCCGCCTTGGTAAGCAAAAAAATGTAAAGTCTTAAAACATCAGGGTCGGAAAACCACCGCCAATAAACTATTTCGCGGGGGAGTTTTACAAATCCATCAGACATACTTTACACCACCTTTCATTGTTTTTAAAAATAATACTATAATTTTTAAAAACTTTCTCCCCCCTAAAATTCTTTATGAAAACGGAGAAATTCCATATTTTTTTATAAAAACAAAAAATCAAGGAGATTACAAATGAGTTTAAATAATGTTGTATCTGCTGAAAGACTTCACATAGGCTTTTTTGGGCTTCGCAATGTGGGTAAGTCAAGCCTTGTGAATGCCGTTACAGGTCAAAAGCTTTCGCTTGTGTCACAGGTAAAGGGCACCACCACCGACCCCGTTTCAAAGGCGATGGAGCTGTTACCCTTAGGACCCGTAGTAATCACCGACACCCCCGGTGTAGATGATGAGGGGGTTTTGGGCGAAATGCGTGTGGAGCGAGCAAAGCAAATTCTTTCTAAAATTCATATTGCGGTGCTTGTAACCGATGCCACCTCCCCCTTAACCGCTAAGGAGCTTGACCTTATTGACTCCTTTAAGGCAAAAAATATTCCCTTTATTATAGCCAAAAACAAGTGCGACCTGCTAAAGGAAATTCCCTCTGCAGAGCAAAATGAGATTTATGTTAGCGCGGAAAACGGTACAAATATAACCGAGCTAAAGGAAAAAATAGCGGCTCTTTCGGCTAATGCAAAGCAGGATAAAAAAATCCTTGCCGACATTGTAAAGGCGGGGGACAGGGTTGTTTTGGTAATCCCTATTGATGAATCGGCACCCAAGGGCAGACTGATTTTGCCGCAGCAGCAAACCATAAGAGAGCTGCTTGAGATTGGCGCTATTACCGTGGTTGTAAAGCCAAGCGAGCTAAAGAGCGCTCTGGATGAATTTAAAAACCCGCCAAAGCTTGTAATAACCGACTCCCAAGCCTTTGGCGCCGTTTCAAAAATAGTGCCTGAGAATATTCACCTAACCTCATTTTCCATACTTTTTGCCCGCTATAAGGGCGATTTGGAAATGCTTGTAGGCGGAGCCGCCGCCCTTGACAGATTAAAGGATGGCGATACTTTGCTTATTTCCGAGGGGTGTACTCACCATCGCCAGTGCAAGGATATCGGCAGTGTAAAAATTCCCGGTTGGGTTAAAAAACACTCGGGAAAGGAGCTTAAGTTTGAGTTTACTTCGGGCGGGGAATTCCCAAGCGAGCTTTCAAAATACGCTTTGGTTATTCACTGCGGCGGCTGTATGCTTAATGAAAAGGAAATGCAAAGCCGCCTTAAAACCGCAACCGATGGCGGCGTGCCCATTACCAATTACGGCACGGCAATTGCCCATATGCACGGAATTTTAAAGCGATCCATAGAACCGTTTAAATAGGTATTTAAAAATAAAAATCTGCAATAAAAATGCGAAATGCACTTTATTGCAGATTTTCTTTAATTTTATTGTTTTATTATTTCTGTTCGATAATTTCTTTACCGCCCATATAAGGACGAAGAGCCTCGGGGATTTTTACCGAGTATTTTTCGCCGTCAAAGCAGAGGTTATTTTCAAGGAAAGCAATAAGCATACGGGGTGGAGCAACAACGGTGTTGTTAAGGGTGTGCGCAAGGTATTTTTTGCCATCCTCGCCCTTAACCTTAATGCCAAGGCGTCTTGCCTGAGCATCACCAAGATTAGAGCAGGAGCAAACCTCAAAATACTTTTGCTGTTTGGGGCTCCAAGCCTCAACATCGTAGGATTTTACCTTTAAATCGGCAAGGTCACCCGTACAGCACTCCAAGGTGCGAACGGGAATATCCATACTTCTGAAAAGCTCAACAGAGTAGCTCCACATTTTGTTAAACCAATCCATACTCTCTTCAGGCTTGCAAATAACAATCATTTCCTGCTTTTCAAACTGGTGAATACGGTAAATGCCGCGCTCCTCAATACCGTGAGCGCCCTTTTCCTTTCTAAAGCAGGGTGAATAGCTTGTAAGGGTTAGGGGAAGCTTTGCTTCGGGGGTGATGGTGTCAATAAATTTACCTATCATAGAGTGCTCGGAGGTACCGATAAGGTATAAATCCTCGCCCTCGATTTTGTACATCATAGCATCCATTTCTTCAAAGCTCATAACGCCCGTTACAACGTTGCTTCTAATCATAAATGGGGGAATGCAGTAGGTAAAGCCCTTATCAATCATAAAATCTCTGGCATAGGCGGTAACTGCCGAGTGAAGTCTTGCAATATCGCCCATAAGGTAGTAGAAGCCCTCACCTGCAACTCTGCCTGCAGCCTCTTTATCGATACCCTCAAAAAGAGCCATAATATCGGTGTGGTAGGGGATTTCAAAATCTACCTTGGTCTGCTCGCCGTACTGCTTAACCTCTACGTTTTCGCTGTCATCCTTACCAACGGGAACGCTTTCATCCACAATGTTGGGGATTTTCATTTGAATTTCTTTTACCTTTGCTTCAAGCTCGGCTTCCTTTTGCTCTAAAGCCTTAAGCTCGGCAGCCTGCTCGTTTACAAGGCGCTTCATATCCTCTGCTTCTTCGCGTTTGCCCTGACCCATTAAAACACCAATCTGCTTTGAAACCTTGTTACGGTTGGAGCGAAGCTCATTAGCTCTGGTATTGGTATTGCGCTTTTCATCATAAAGGGCAATAATCTCATCAACCAAGGGAAGCTTGGAGTCCTTAAACTTTCTTTTAATATTTTCTTTAACTAAATCGGGGTTTTCGCAAATGAATTTAATATCCAGCATAGTAATTCTCCTACTTGAGTATTTTTAAAGCAAACTCGTACATTTCGGTTTGTTTTCAATTACATATAAAATAAGTATAGCACTTTAAAATAATGCTGTCAAATAAAATTAAAAGCTTTGAAAAAATTATTTTCTGCGCTCAATAAAATCAAAGGACTCATCGGGGTCGGTTTTACGCTTTTTAATGTCCTTAACAATTGAAATTACAATAATCACGGCAAAAATAAGGGTGCCGATAATGGCTAAGAAAATAAGCACCACAATTAAAACCGAGCCAAAATCCCAAGCGGATGAGGCTAGCGTATCCTTAATTTTAAAGGTTTCAAGGGTATTCCAAGCGGTGCTTACCTTATCATCCGAAATAGCGCCTGAAAAGGTAAAATTCAGGGAATAAAAGTTGTTGTTGCAAACGGTTATATACTGCACCGAGCAAAACTCTCCGCCGCTATCCTTAGTAGTTGAACGAATTTCAATAAGCTTCATACCGTTAGCCGAAACAATTTTGTAGGAAGCTCCCTTGACGGTAACAAGCTCCTTTGCGGTAAGTGAGAGCGCCTCATTATCTAAAAATGCGAAGCTGCCAACCTTTTGTGAAAAATCGGTGAACCAGCTTTTTGCAGTAATTTGCGCCCGCGTAGAGGGGTTTAAGCCAATAAAGAGTGTGTTTGGCTGACCATCGTTTGTGGAGTCAAGATAGTTTTTAAAGGAAGAAACGCTGTACCCTAACGATTCAATAAGGGCTTGGTTATCCTTGGCGGTTTCGGAATTTAAAAGGATATAGCCATCGGGCAGGGTGAGGGTAAGAAGGTGCTCTGAGCTTTCCGCCTTGGTTTCGGCAAGGCAAACCACACTTCCAAATGCAAGCAGTATTACTACTGTAATAATAGCTAAACAATATTTTAAAACAGCTTTCATAAAAACCCCTTGCCTTATAATAAATTGTTTTGGCGCTTTGCGGCGGTTACGGTGTTTGCCATAAGCATAGCAATGGTCATAGGACCTGCGCCACCGGGTACGGGGGTAATGTGTGAGCATTTTTCCTTTACGTTTTCAAAATCAACGTCGCCGCAAAGCTTGCCGCTTTCAAGGCGGTTTATACCAACGTCAATAACAACGGCGCCCTCTTTAACCATATCGGGCGTAACAAAGTTTGCTCTGCCGACTGCGGCAACCAAAATATCTGCCTTGCTTGTAATTTCGGCAAGGTTTCTGGTTTTTGAGTGGCAGATGGTAACGGTGGCGTTGCGATGTAATAAAAGCATTGACATAGGCTTGCCAACAATGTTTGAACGACCTATAACAACGCAATTTTTACCCTCAACTTCAACGCCTGTTTCATCTATAAGCCGCATAACGCCTGCGGGTGTGCAGGGAAGAAAATCAAAATCGCCTATCATAATTTTACCAACGTTTACAGGGTGGAAGGCGTCAACGTCCTTTTCGGGGGAGATGGCGTTAATAACCGCCTTTTCATCTAGATGGCGGGGAAGGGGCAACTGACAGAGTATCCCGTTAATCTCTTTTTTATTATTTAGCTCATCAATAAGCGCCAAAAGCTCCTCCATAGTGGTATCATTGGGCAGAGCGTATTCCTCAGAAATAATTCCTAAAAGCTCGCAAGCCTTTTTCTTGTTGTTTACATAAACGCGGGAGGCGGGGTCATCGCCTACAATAATAACTGCAAGACCAACAGATACCCCCTTTTCGCTAAGAGCGGCAACCTCTAGCCTTAATTCCTCTTTAGCTTTGGCAGATATAGCCTTTCCATCAATAATATTCATATTTTTAACCTTCCTTGTTAGAAATTTCTGTGTCAGCCTCATTGTCGGAGAGTGACTTTTCTTCTGCTTCGGCGGAGTCTTCGCTGAGCGTTTCGTTCACCCCGACAAAAACGGGAACGTATTTATCATCATTTATGTGGGCAAGCCTTTTTTTGCGCATAATCAGCAAAACGGTTATTGAAGCAAGACAAAGCAGAGCCGAAAGAAGACTTGAAACCCTTATACCGCTGTTTCCAAGCATTAGGCTGTCGGTGCGAAGAAGCTCTACAATAGCGCGCTCAAATCCGTACCAAGCGCCGTACATAAGGGCAATTTGACCTTTATATTTACGCTTTTTGCTAAGACTATTTAAAATAAAAAAGCCTAAAATACACCAAAGCGACTCATATAAAAAGCAGGGGTGAACCAGTGCGTCACTGCCAACCTCATAGGCTATTTCGCCGCCCGTCATACCAAACCAATCACTGCCCGTAAATGTGCCGTAAGCCTCTTGATTTATAAAATTACCCCATCTTCCAATGCCTTGACCGATTAAAAATCCAAGCGATGTAATATCCAAAGCCGAAAGTATGTTGAATTTGTAAATGCGCTGCATTATAAAAATGGTGATTGCGGCGCCAATAACACCGCCGTAAATGGCAAGACCCGCAAAGCCGCGCCCCTTTATATTAAAGAAATCGGCAAAGGTCATATATGGGTCAAAAATAATGTAGTAGGCGCGAGCCGAAAGAATACTCGCGGGTAAAATAACAACAAAGGAATTAAAAATGTGGTCGGGGTTCATATCAAAACGCTTGGCGTTTTTCATACCGAATAAAAATGCAAGTGCAACGCCAATGGTGATTATAATTCCGTACCAATAAATATCCCAAAGACCAAAAAACGAAAAGGCTACCGGGTCAATGTTAAATTCCATTCCAAAAAGAGTTATATTGTGCATAGGCTATTCCTCCGACTTTTTAATGGGATTTATAACCGAAAGCACGGCATTTTCTCTACTGAAAACCGAAAGTCTTTTTAAAACGTCCTCGGGGGTGATTTTTGAAATACATTCAAAATACTCGAAAATATTGTAGCCAAGAGCCACTGAATCGGTAAGCATTGTGCAAACGCTTTCGGCGGTATCAAAACGGCAAATACCACGGCCGTAAAGTGAGCGGCGAACCGCCTCAAAAAGCTTAAGGTCAAGACCGTTTTTGCTGTATTGCTCGGCCTTATTCAAAATAAGCGACATAACCTCCTCGGGGTTATCCGACTCGCCCTCAAAAATGGGTAGAGCAAAGCCTCTGCCGTTAAAATACTCAAAGGAAAATTCTTCGTTAATAAGACCCTTATCTAAAAGCTCACGGTAGAGGGGTGATGCGCTGCCCGCAAGCATTTTTAGCAAAATATCCATAGAAACAAGCTGCATAACATCGGAAGCTTTATTACTGCAGGGCTCCTTAAAGCCAAGGCAGAAAAGCGGTTTTGCAACATCAAGCTCACACTCAACCTTGCTTTGCTTAACCTCAACAGGCTCATCAGGGATTATGGATTTTGTGTTTTTAAAGGGTTTTTCGGGAAGCTTTAAATTATCGTAAATAAATTCAAGCACCTCATCGGTGTTAAAATCGCCCGCAAGAACAATAAACATATTTGAAAGGTCGTAAAAACGGTTATAGCAGTCATAAAGGGTTTGGTCGGTGATTTTTGCTATTGACTCCACCGTACCTGCAATGTCGGTTTTAACGGGGTGAGAGTGGAACATACCCTCAAGCATATTAAAAAGCACACGCCAGTTTGGCATATCGTCATACATTCTGATTTCCTGACCGATAATGCCCTGCTCCTTGCTTACCGTTTCGGGGGTGAAGTAGGGGGAGCGAACAAAGTCAAGCAGAATTTTAAGGTTGTCATAAAACCTGTTGGAGCAGGAAAATAGGTAGCAGGTGCGGTCAAATGAGGTGTAGGCGTTGGAATAGGCACCTGTTTTGGCGTATTTTGTAAAGGCGTCACCATCCTCACTTTCAAAAAGCTTGTGCTCTAAAAAGTGGGCAATACCCTCAGGCAGGTCTACCCTTTCGCCCTTTTCGTTTAGGTAGGAATTATCAATAGAGCCGTATTTTGTTCCAAAAATGGCGTAGTTGGAGCTAAAGCCCTTCATTGGGTAAAGAAGAATTTTAAGACCCGAGGGATGTTCATTTTCAAAATATTCTTTTTTAAGCAAATCGCTTTTAACTGTGGCTTTTTGCATTAGTTTTCCCCCTTATCTTCCATAGGCATAATTTTATAAACGGTATCAAGAGTATAATTTTTTGCTGCGCTAATAACATCTTCGACAGTTACCCTTTCAATGGCGGCGGCATAATCCTCGGGGGAAATAAGCCTATCAGAAAGGCGCATACTGTACCAGTTATCAAGCGCCGCCTGACTGTCATTAAGGCATAAAAGAGTATCTTTAATACTGCGAATAGATGCGGCAAAATCCTCGGCATCAATATTGCCGTTTTTAATATCCTCAAGCTGATTTAAAATTTCCTTTTCGGCAAGCTCGGCGTTTTTTGGCTCCACGCCGCTATCCACAAGCAAATAACCCTTTGTGCGGTTGGGTCTTGCGGCACAGTAGTAGCAAAGGCTAAGCTTTTCGCGCACATTTTTAAATAGCTTGGAATAGGGTCCGCCGCCAAAAAGGTCGGCAAAAACGGCTAAGGAAGCCGTGTCAATATCATTTCCAACAAGGTCGGTGCAAAAGCCCATAACAAGCTTGCCTTGTGAAACGTCCATTTTTTCCTCAATAACGGTGGGGGTAGCGTTAGCCTTTTTGGGACGGCTCGGTAAAAGCTCTGTCGGCTTGCGGTTAAATCCGCTAAGCCTTTGCTTAAGGGAGTCAAAAAGACCGTCGGGTAAGGTTTTGCCAACCACCTGAATTCGTATTTTTGCCGCACTAATAACCTTTTGCCAGGCTTTAAACAAATCCTCGCCCGTTACCGCCTTAACCGCTTCAAAGCTACCTGTTTTAAGCTCGCCAAAGGCTTCGCCCTTATACATTTCGGCGGTGATTTTGCTTATGGCGTAGGTGCGTTTATCGTTAATAATACCCGCAATTTTTTCCAAGGTGAGTCGGCGTTCACGCTCAACATCTGCCTCTAAAAAGCTGCCGTTTTTAACCGACGGTTCAAAAATCATAGAGAAAAGCAGATTAGAAGCCTCGGCAGTAAGCTCAGCGGCATCGGGCACCAAAGCATCCTCAACTGAGAATGAGAAGAATTTAAGCACCTGAGTATCACCTATTTTATCGGCAATGCCGCCAACCTCAGCACCGTAAAGCTCCGAAAGGCGAAGATTAAGGGAAATAAAATCGGGGTATTCCTTACAGCACGATGAAAGAACATAGGGGAGAAGTGCATTGGCTGCCAAAGCATCGGCGTTTAAGGGAAGGTATAAATTTACAGAAATGTGGGTGGTGGAAAAGCGATGATTTTCAATAAATAAGCCTTCAACGCCATCTGCAATGTTTATAAGTTTCATATTTTTCACCTGACTTTACAGTAGTAAATATATATTTAAAATATAATCAATCTTATTATAGCACAAAACTTGCTGTACTCCAACAATTATTTTACAAAAAATTAGTAAATTTTAAAAAATTAACAAAAAATTTAAGCGTTGCAAAAATAAGAGGTATATAGTATAATAAAATAATAAAAAAAAGGGGATGAGTAGTAAATGTCTAAGCATCAGCATAAGCGCGGCGCAAAAATGCGTACAAGACTTATGATAACTGCCTTGTTTATTCTTTTGCAGATAGCTGTTTTTGTTGCTACCGCCTACTTTTTTGCGGGTAGAACATTTTGGGTATACTCAACCTTTCAGCTAATAAGCCTTGTAACCGTTACAAGAATTATAACCAAAAAAAGCAATCCAAGCTACAAGCTAACGTGGATAATATTCATTCTGCTTTTTCCGCTTGTCGGCGGACTTGCCTATCTTGTGTGGGGCGGAGGGCGAATTTTCCCCCACGTTAAACGCCGAATGAAAAAATTCAGTGAGGGCGCCGAGCCTTTTTTAAAGCAGGATGAAAATGTTAAAAAACGCCTTATGTATGATGATTTGCACCATTCAAGGCAGTCCACCTACCTTACAAACGCCTCGGGCTTTCCCGTGTATGACAATACCGATTGCACCTACCTATCACCGGGCGAGGCGGCGCTCCCTGTAATCCTCAGAGAGCTTGAAAAGGCAGAAAAATACATATTTTTAGAGTTCTTTATTCTTTCAGAGGACTCCATGTGGAATCCGATTTGTGAAATCTTAAAGCGAAAAGCCGCAAACGGTGTTGAGGTTCGTGTTATTTTTGATGATTTTGGCTCCATAACACGTCAGTATCAAGGCTTTGCAAAGCGGCTGAGAGACAGCGGAATAAAGGTTGCCGTTTTTAATAAAATAACGGCGTCGGTTAATATTTTTCAAAACAACCGAAACCATAGAAAGATTATTATTGTTGATGGCAAGGTTGCCTTTACTGGCGGTATGAATATTGCCGATGAATATATAAACGAAATTACCCTGCACGGATATTGGATGGATGCCGCCGTAATGCTAAAGGGCAGAGCGGTAACCTCGTTTGTTGTAATGTTTTTAAATATGTGGGGCTTTTGCACCAGCAAAAAACAACGCTATTCAAGGTATATTGCAGATTATAGCTGTGACTCCGCAGGCTTTGTTCAGCCCTATTCCGACGGCCCCATAAACGAAAAAAATCCGGGTGAAGGGCTTTATATGCAAATTCTTAATTCCGCCCAGAAATACGTTTACATTGCCACGCCTTACCTTATTGTAGATAACGCTATGATACGCGACCTGACCCTTGCGGCGCAGTCGGGCATAGATGTTAGAATTTTAACCCCCCACATTCCCGATAAAAAGTACGTTCACCCCGTAACCCAATACTCTTATGATGAGCTGCTTGCGGCGGGGGTAAAAATTTACGAGTACACACCCGGCTTTATTCATTCAAAGCTTTTTGTTTCGGATGATAGGGTAGCAACGGTAGGCACAATAAATATGGACTACCGAAGCTTCTTTTTCCATTTCGAGTGCGGTGTTTGGATGTCGGGCAACGAAGCGGTGCTTGATATTAAAAAGCATTTTCTGAAGCTTTTAGAGCAAAGCGAGGAAATAGATTATAAGACTTGGCAAAAGCGTCCCATATGGCAAAAAATGAAGCAGGCAATTCTTTATTTGTTTGCGCCATTTATGTAATAAATTTATTTTAAGGAGATTTTTTATGAAAAAAACATTTATTTCGGTAATTGTGGTATTGGCAATGCTTTTTGCGCTTGCAGTACCCGCATTCGCGGTGGTTGAGGGTAATTTATCGGCGAAGGTTAATACCTCTGCCGATGGCAAAACCGCTACCGTTACCCTTTCGGTTAATAACAATAGCGGCTTTATTGCGTTGCAGGTTCAGGCAAAGTATGACAGTAAGGCTTTAAAGCTTAAGTCTGCTGAAAACGGCAAGGTTTTTGACAGCATTTTTTCCGAAAGCCAAAATCTTACCGATAATCCATATCAGATAATTTTTATGGATGCCTTTGCCGAACAGGACATTAAAACAAATGACGTTTTGGCAACCTACACCTTTGAGATTTTAAAATCGGGCGAAACCGAAATAACCTTTGAGGTTGTAGATGTCGCAAACCTAAATGGTGAAACCGAAAACAAATTCAACACCTGCACCGTTAAGGTGGGTGGCAGTGCTAATAGCGGTCAGGCAGATACCCCAACCTCAAATAACTCTTCAGCCTCTGCCACAGATAAAAATGAAACCGTTTCAGATGGCTCAGGCAATGCAACCGAAGCCCCCGATGCAAATCAGTCGGGCGCAGAAATTTCAGGTAACGACAATTTTGACACCACCACCGATGACCAACAAACCCCCAACGATGAGTTAGCAGATGCCGATGATTTGGCAGATACCAAAAACCCCGCAACCACCGTTATTATTGTGGTTGCCGCTGTGTTGGTTTTGGGCGCCGCCGCATTTTTGATAGTTTATTTTAAGAAAAAATCGGGCAAATAATATTTAGGATTTATCCTTCCCGAAAGCTCTAGATATACAATATATTTATTGCGAGGTGTAGATATGGCTATTAAGAGTGTTTCAATTAGAATTGAAGAGGAAATGTTAAACAAAATAGCATATATTGCTGATTATGAGGGAAGAAGCGTAAACAGTCAGGTTTTGGTTTTAATAAGAGAAAGCATAAAAAATTTTGAAGATGCTAACGGTGTTATTGAGGGTGATATTACACCCGCAGCAAATGTAAAGCCCACAAGGAAATAATTATAAAAAACCCTCTCTGCGTATCATAAATGCAGAGAGGGTTTTGCTATGTTTAAATTTTGCGATTTCCAGAGGCCGTCCGGGGACGGCCAAATTAAACCCGTAAATTTCGCATTAAACGTTTGCGCAAGCAAACCGATAGTTTTTGCGAAGCAAAATGATAGTTATAAGTTTATAGTTCGGGTTTAACTGCTCACCCTATCCAAAGCCACAACATTTTTACCCTTTAAAAACCTTTTTAAAATCCTCGGCGGTTCCAAGGGTGAAGCCATTTTTCTTAATTATAAAAAACGAGCCGTCCCTACACCTTATGGAAAAACAGTTTTTTGTTTCAAAGCTTTTGTAAATTTCGTTTAAAGGCAGGCTTTTTTCATCGCCTGATGAGGTGTGAAGGGTTATAACACCATTTTCAAGCGAATAATTATATTCAATAGGATTACCGTTTTCGCTAAGAGTTTCTTTATACATATTTTTACTGTTTGTAACAAAAACAATAAACATTGCTACAAGGGCAAGTAAAAAGGGGATTGTAGCCGAAAGATTTACCACATTGTAAACAAAATAATCTATAAGGCGTGAAATTATTGATAAAATACATACCGCATAAAGCACCAGATAAAGGGGTGTTTTTAAATAAAGGTGTCTATTCACTTCACGAATATCCTTTATTGAAAGTATTGTGCTGTTTTTAAACTTGTTCATAAAAGCTCCTTTAAAATTCCTTTAATTAAGCTAAATATATGGCGAAAATAGATAATGCAATATAGCAATTATCTACAATTTACCCTTTAACAGAATGTTTTTCTAAAAGGTGCGCCCTTTCATTCCAAAGGCTTTTAGAAAGGTCAACATAATAGGTGTGAGGCTTTTCAAAACGCTTAACCTCATCCCAAAGGGTTTCCACCTGCTGCTTGCAGTATTCGGCAGATTTTAAAACGCTGGGACATTCGTAAACACATTTGCCCTTGTCAAAAATACGTTTTGCAAGCGGAACCGCAGTAAAGTTAGTAACGGTTTTACGCTTCCAGGTATGCTCGGGGTCAAAAATTTCATAGGGGGCAGAATCATCAATAACCTCATTTTGAAGGGTCATAACATCGGCAATCGCCTTGCCCGTTTCATTATCAAAAAGGCGCCAAACCTTTTTAAAGGACGGAATGGTAATTTTAGCAATGTTTTCGCTGATTTTAATTTTGGGAATAATGTTGCCCTCGGGTGTTCCAACGGCAACAAGCTTGTAAACGCCGCCGAAAACCGCCTCGGATGATGCGGTAATAAGCCTTTCGCCAACGCCAAAGCTATCTACCGCCGCACCTTGAACAAGCATATCACGGATTAGATATTCATCTAAAGAATTTGAAACACAGATTTTGCAATCGGGGAAGCCGGCATCATCAAGCATTTTGCGAACCTTTTTGGTAAGGTAGGTAATGTCGCCGCTATCAATACGAACACCGAGCGGGCGAAAGCCCTTTGGCACAACAACCTCATTAAACACTCTTATAGCGTTGGGAATACCCGATTTTAAAACGTTATATGTATCTACAAGCAGCATACAGCTGTCGGGATATCTTTCGGCGTAGGTTTTAAAGGCGGTGTATTCATCCTTATAAAGCTGAACCCAACTGTGCGCCATAGTACCCGATGGCTTTACGCCAAAATCCTTAGCCGCCTTAACGCAGGAGGTACCAATGCAACCGCCGATTATAGCCGAACGGGCGCCTAAAATAGCGGCATCATAGCTGTGGGCACGTCTGGCGCCAAATTCTAAAACTGCCTTGCCGTTTGCGGCGCGGACAATTCTGTTTGCCTTGGTGGCAATAAGCGACTGATGATTAATGGTAAGTAAAATCATAGTTTCTACTAAAAATGCTTCAATTGCGGGTCCGCGTACCGTTACAATAGGCTCCTTTGGAAAAATCGGTGTGCCTTCGGGAATAGCCCATACATCGCAGGAAAACTTAAAGCTTGCAAGATACTGTAAAAACTCCTCGCCGAAAAGACCAAGACTTCTCAGGTAATCAATATCCTCTTTAGTAAATTCAAGCTCGTTACAATATTCAATAAGCTTTGAAAGACCTGCCATTATTGCAAAGCCGCCATCATCGGGAACACGGCGGAAGAACATATCAAAATAGCAAATAACATCCCTTTGGTCGGAATAGTAAATTCCGTTTGCCATTGTAAGCTCATATAGGTCCATAAGCATTGTGAGATTTTCTTTCATTTTTTGAATCCTCTTAAAAACAGAATAATAACCCTTTTAAAATATGTTAAATGGCTGCCGCAAAACTGCAACAGCCATAATACGACCTTTTAAAATTATGCTTCTTCGGTAATTTCAACGTCGGTGATAACAACGTTCACCTTGGTAACGGCGCTGCCTGTCATACCCTGAAGCTTTTCCTTAACGTTTTGCTGAATTTTTTCGGCAATATCGCAAACCTTAAATTTGTCGCTAACCTTAACAAAAAGCTCAATATTGATAATGCCTTCTGCGGTGGAAACGGTAACCGAACGGGTTCCGCCCATTTTGCCAAGTATTTTAGGCATTGAAATAGGACCGTTAGACATTGAAATAACGCCCTCAGTTTCAAGAGTTGCCATCTCTGTCATTTTGGCGATAACCTCATTATTTATAGCTAAGCCTGAAATATTATTTGCCATAATAGAAGCCTCCTTAGTTTTATGTACACTACTATTATAACACATTTTTTAAAGAGTACAACTATTTTTTGCTAACAATTTTTATGTTTTGCAAAGAAATTTCGGTTTGGGAGGTTACTGCATCTTGAATTTGCAGAGTTTGACTTGGTAAAAGCGCCTCTGCCGATACAATAACAGTAACATCCTTATCGCCTATAATGGCAATAACCTTTTCAAAGCCCTTTGCCTTAATAAGCGTTTCAATGGCGGCTTCCTTTTCCATTCTTTCGGCAATAACCGCCATTTTTTCACTCGCCGCACTCTTAGCCTCTTTATCTGAGTCCAGACTTTCAATGGTTTCCTCTAAAAGATTTAAAGCCTCCTCACGCGCCGCCTTTCGTTCTGCCGCCGCAGTTTTAAAATAATCGGTGGTAGCAGCCGTTTCCATAGCGGGGGTGTCACTTACCGTGCCAACATATTTTGTGTCGCCCAAATTTTTGTTAGACGAGTTGGCTGTTACAAAGCCTCCCGAGGCAGCACCAAACTGCATATTTAGCCATACCGCTCCGCCAAGAGCGGCTAAAAGTAGTGCAGTGATTACCTGTTTTGTGCCGAAAATCTTTTTCTTTTTCATTGGTTTTCGCTCCTTAAATATGATTATTAAAAGGTTTTATGCTAAAAATTCAACCCGCCTCAGAAATGCTTATTTTTCTGGTTGATATACCAAGCATAGAGCTAACGCAGGATGAAATTAAATCGTAATTCATATTGTTTATACCGTTTGCAACAATGGCAACCCCCCTTATCGACGGCTTTTTTTCGGTGACAATAAGCGCCGTTTGGGTTCCGTCCTTTCCCTTTACAATAATGTACTCTTCTTCGCTTTTTTTGCTTTCCTTGGTGGTAAGTCCGGTGTCGTTTTTATCCTCAGTCTGGTCTAAATCAATTTTATTCTGATTTGCGTAAACATATTCGCCCGAATTTTCTAAGGTGACTGCAACAACGCAGGCTTTATTCCCCGTAATTGCGGTAACAAGCTCCTTAATTTTTTCTTCAAGTCCTGCGCAGTATTCGGCGTCGCTCTGCTCGGGGGCAGACTCGGCATCCTCCTTCGAGGGCAGACCGCTAAGCGCAATAAGAAAAATTCCAAGAAAGGTCAAAATAATCAATAGCTTTGTTTTTTTAGAGGATTTAAGAAGATTTTTAAATAGATTTTTTATGCCGTCCATTTTATACACCATCCACTAAAATTATTCCTGTTTGATTTTTTATAATCTCACTCGCACGGTTAAAATCCTCGGGATTAGTAAGCTCAACATAGGCTTTTATAATATCTATGCTCTCATTTTCGGTATTATCCGTAATAATCTGTACCTTTTTAAAATTTATATCACATTTTTGGAGCAAAATCTCAACGGTGTAGGCGGTAAGGTCGTTTGAAATAGCGGCGGCGTTTACCGTGGCGGTGTCGGAAAAAGCTGCTTCATCCCATTTTGGCAGATTTAGGTAGTTTTGTCCTACGGTAGAGATTATAACCGCAAGGGTAAAAATTCCCACGGCGTACCTGAAAAGCTCTGCCGATTTTCCGCTTGGAGCAATAAGCCAAAGCGCCGCAAGAAAAACGGAGGCTACCGATAATATTTTAATAAACTGCATACATTACCCCTTAATGGTTATGGCTATGGCTACAATGAATAAAAGTGAGGTAAAAAGTGTAGCCGAAAGCAAAACCGAAAGTCCAAAATCAATAGATTTTAAGATTTTTTCCATTTGCGGCATACCAAATATTTCCGCAACACCTGAGCAAACCCACATAGAAACACGCCACAAAAAAAGCTCGGTTATAATGGGCAGAGCCAAAAGTGCGATGGCTAGTACGGCGTAAATTCCCACCGCCCCGCTAAGTAGGTTAAGGCAGGATTTAACAGCGCCTACCGTTTCGGCAATGGCGGGACCCATTATGGGTATTGAGCTGCCAAGCACCACCTTTGAGGCTTTAAGTCCTAAGCCATCTGTACTGTTTAAAAAGGAATTTTGAATAGAAAGCACCCCTAAAAACAGGGTAGTGGCAATTCCCATTGCCCAGTTTGCCGATTTTTTAATCCATTCGGCAAGCCGTATACAAATTGGCACGGGGGAAAGACCTCCGCAAAGGCAAAGGCATATAACCGCCCCCGAAAGCGGCACAAAAAGGTAGGAAATAAGGTAGGAAATAACCTCTGCCGCGCTAAGCAAAAGCGCCGCAAATCCGCTCGATGCCGAAACCCGACCCGATGATAACAAAACGCCCCCGTAAACGGGAACAAGCGAGAGCATAAAATCACAAAGCAACCTAATAGCCGCCTTTACCGATTGCATAATGCTAAAAATCGGCGCCGCCGATATAACCGAAGCAACAAAGCATACAAAAAGCGCCATACCGTTTTGCTTTTGTTCCAAAATGCCGCCTAGAGATGCGAAAATAAGCAAAACTCCAATAATCACAAGTGTGGTTTTAAAGGGCTCAAAAAAGCCGTTTCTAAAAATTTCAAGAAGGGTGGTTATAATCCCCGTTTTTGATATATTAAACAGACCTTCGGGGTTATTAAGGTCGGCCCCCAGTCCGCTAAGAGTATCACCCACGTCACTTGGCAAAATAGAATTTATATCACCCGCACCGCTTTGCTCTAACGCCCGTTTGTAGGGGTCTAAATCGGTGTTTTCCGCCAAGGCGGTTTGGCAAAAAACTAAAGCTAAAAGCATAATAAGGATTATAAAAAGTCCTGTTTTTTTAATTTTTCTCATTATAAAAGGGAAAATCCTACCTCCAAAATGTTTTGTAAAATCGGCAGGGAAAGTATAAGCAGAGCCACCTTGCCGGTCATTTGCACCTTTTCGGCAAGCGAGCTTTGTCCAAAATCGGCACATAACCCCACCGAAAAATTTGTAGCTATGCAAATTCCTGCCGCCTTTATAACATAGTCGCAAAGACCCCTTTCCACCCCGTATGAGGTGAGGGTGTCAAGCAAGGCTTCCAGCGGTCTTAAAAGCTCCAAAAGAATAAAAATAAGCAAAATACCGCCCGAGCAAATCGCCGTTATAAGGGCGTATTCGGGATGATATTGCTTAAGCATCAGAATAACAATAAGCGCCACCAAAGCAAATAAAGCAAATTTAACCATACCTACAAACCAAAAACATCCTTAATTGTTTCAAAAAGCTCGGCTATTACCTGAATTACCATAAAAAGCACCACAACAAGTCCCGCAAGAGTGGTTAGCATAGCTTGGTCCTCACGCCCCGAGCGTATAAGCAGTTGGTTAAGCACCGCCACAATTATTCCAATGGCGGCTATTTTAAAAATAAAATCTATATCCATTGTAAAACCCTTAAATCATTATTATAAAAAGCGCAAAGGAAAGCGAAAGAGAAAGCCCTACAGATAATCGACCTTTTACGGCAAGATTTTCTGCCGCCTTTTTTTCCGCCCCCTCAAAGACCTTTATAAAGTAGTCGCAGTGGTTAATTTGCCCCTCGGTATCGGTTGCGCCAAGCCCCTTAAAAAAAGCGTTTATTTGGTTAAGGTCATTTGATTTCAGGCGAATATCGTTAGAATTTTCAATTCTTTTCGCTAGATTTTCCCCGTTTTTAAAGGGAAAATCCCCGCTTAAAAAAATATGCTTTTTAAATTCAGGATTTTTAAAGGCAAGGGCGAAAATTTCATCCACCTCTCTACCGCTAAAGCGAATTTGCTCCCTTACGAAAATCAAAAATTCCTTAAAGCAGGTAATAAATTTACCTTGCTTTTTAAGGGTTAGGCTGTAATCTAAACCAATCAAAAGGGGGGTTAGTGATAAAAGTAAAATTCCAAGCGTTCTCATAAAAGGGCACTCTCCGCGGTTAGGGCGTTAAGCTCCGACAGGCGTTTTACGCTAAAGCTGAAATCACGGTGACACATAATAACAAGGTCTATTGCGCCCGTTTTTAAAAGTGCCTTTACGGCGGGGCGTTTTGAGAGGTCGGCAAAGCTTCCAAGGTGGGCGGTGGTAATTACGCTAACCCCTGAATTAAAGCTTTGAGTAACGGCGTAAACCTCCTCCATATTTCCCACCTCGTCAAATGCTATTACGTCGGGAAAAAGGGTGCGAAGAGCCATTTCAATTCCCTTTGCCTTGCTGGCGCCCGTTATGATGTCGGCAGTAATGCCAATATCTGTGTATGGAATACCACCGCTTACCGCCGCTATTTCGCCGCGGCTATCTATTATTGCTACCTTTTTACATTCCCCCAAGCTACCATCGGCAAGCTGCCTTAAAAGGTCACGAAGAAGGGTGGTTTTACCCGTTCCCGGACCGCCGCAAATAAGTATTCCGCCGCCGTTATATTCCTTTAAAATTCCGTCTGCCGAGTGGGGAACCTCCTTGGCAATTCTAATGTTAATGGAAGAAATATCACGGACAGTTTCTATCTTACCGTTTCTTGCTACAACCCTGCCGCAAATTCCCGCTCTGTGCCCATTTTCAAGACTTATGTATCCCTCGCAAAGCTCGCCTGCGTGTGAGTAAACCGAGTGTTTGCAAAGTCTTAAAAAGCAGTCCTCAAGGTCACTTGCGCTGACAAAAAAGCAATCGTTGCGAGGCAACATAAATGCGCCGCTTTTGCAAACAAAAAATTGGCTGGAACCCATTGTAACGGTAAGGGGTCGTCCCGCCCTGAGCCGTATTTCCTGCACCGCCGCCTTAAGCTCACCGTTCAGGCTTGAAAGCAGGGTTTTTATCCTTTCGGGAAGATAGTTTAAAAGCTGATCAAATCTTTTTACTAAAATTTCCTTGTCCATTTTAAAGCTCCTTTTTATTTCTTTGTAAAGAATATGAAAAGAATTTTAAATTTATGACACAAAAAAGCCAACCGCGAAAATTCACGATTGGCAAAAATATTTATTTAGAATTAGAATTGGATGCCTTAAAACTACAAACGATGTGGACGCGGGGTGAAAACTAAGCCGTATCCGCGAACCCATTCGTAAAAAACGGTCTTGGACCGCGCCACGCGCTTAAAAATCGCCTTAAAACTACAAACGATGTGGACGCGGGGTGAAGGCTAAGCCGTATTTGCAAACCTATTCGTAAAAAACGGTCTTGGACCGCGCTACGCGCTTAAAAATCGCCTTAAAACTACAAACGATGTGGACGCGGGGTAAAAGCTAAGCCGTATCCGCAAACCTATTCGTAAAAAACGGTCTTGGACCGCGCCACGCGCTTAAAAATCGCCTTAAAACTACAAACGATGTGGACGCGGGGTGAAAACTAAGCCGTATTTGCAAACCTATTCGTAATTGGATAAAACGCCACGCGTTTTAGTCGTCAATGTTTTTGTCGGTAGCGGTTTCATAAATCGCCATAACCTTTTCATCGGGAGCCTTAGTGCAAAGGGTAACAATTACCGCAACAACAAAGCCTGCAATAAAGCCGGGTAAAATCTCATAAACGCCGGTGTTTGTGATAACTGCTTCGGTAACGGTGCTTGTGAAAAGCACAAGCCAAGCTATGTCGGCTGCGGCACCTGCTAAAATACCTGCAACTGCGCCTGCGTAGTTAAAGCGCTTCCAGAAAAGTGAAAGAATAACAACGGGGCCAAATGCGGCGCCGAAAAGTCCCCAAGCGTTTTCAACCATTGCCATAATGTTAGAAGCCCAAGCAGATGTGCTGTTAAGACCCGACATTGCAATTGCAAGAGCAATTAATGATACCGCCAAAACAACAATTCTGCCCACCCAAAGAAGCTCTTTATCGCTTGCCTTGTCTTTGCGGATAAGCGGCTTGTAAATATCGCTTGTGAAGGAAGAGGAAGCAACAAGCAACTGGCTATCTGCTGTGGACATTGAAGCGGCAATAATAGCCGAAAGCAAAATACCTGCAAAGAATGCGGGGAAGATATCGTTTACAATATCAATAAATAAGTTTTGCTGTGTGCCTGTGGGTAAAAGCGCAGCGGCAAGTGCGGAACCATCACTAAACAAGAAGGTACGCGCAAGGAATGCAATTACACAAGCGGCGCCTAAGGTAAGAACAACCCAAATAATAGCAACGGTAGCAGATTTTTTAACCATTGAAGGCTTTTCAATAGCCATAAATCTTACAAGAATGTGTGGCATACCAAAGTAGCCAAGACCCCAAGCAAGACCTGATGTAATATCCTGCCAGCTAGCAGTAAATGGGTTAGAGTTAAATGCGGTAACGCCGTCAGCAAATGCGTTTGCATACTGACCGTCAAAATTACCTAAGGAAAGCATAATAATCGGAACTGCCAAAAGGGCAACAAGCATTAAAATGCCTTGGAAAAAGTCTGTCCAGCAAACTGCCTTGTAGCCACCCATAAAGGTGTAAACCAAAATAATAAGGGCAAAAATAAGCATTGCTAACTGCTTGTGGTCTGCAAACCAGGGAATAACCGCACAGAAAACGGTGGTGCCTGCATTAAATGCAGATGCAACGTAAACGGTGAATGCAATTAAAAAGATAATAGCGCAAACAACCTTTAAAACAGGGCTTGATGATGCAAATCGGTTGGTTAAATACTGGGGAAGAGTAATAGAATCGTCTGATGCCTTGGAAAATCTGCGAAGTCTTTTAGCAACTATAATCCAGTTAAGAGCGGTACCAAGGGCCAGACCAATACCAATCCAAACCTTGCCCATACCAAAGGCAAGTATGCTTCCGGGGAAGCCCATTAAAAGCCAACCGCTCATATCAGATGCCTGAGCGCTCATTGCTGTTACCCAAGGCCCCATGGAACGACCGCCTAAAAAGTAATCCTTTTCTCCGCTTTGGTTTTTAGACTTAATAAAGAAAAATAAGCCTATACCAAGCATTGCAACAAAATAAATTACAAATGCTGCAATTTTCATAAATTAACAACTCCTTATATAGTATGTAAGAAAAGTTTTTAACGCTTTAGCTTACTAAAATACCAAAATATTTTACCACATTATAAACAGAAATGCAATAGAGAACAGAGTACAGAATTAAATCTGTACTCTGTTCGTAAAAACTATTTAAAATCCTTTAAAACAAAGGAAAATTAACTGTATAATATTCTGTACATAAAATAATACAAAAAATAAATTTTTAGGGTTTTATCTTGTTTAAGAAGAAATCCATTTGTTTGCAGCCTTTTTCTTTAAGTGAATACTCGCCCGAAACCAAGCACCAATCGTAAAGAATTGCGCGCTCGCAAAAGGCGTAGTATTTAACAATTTCGTTCACCGATTCGTTAGTGGTAATGTAGCCGTTTTTTTGCCCCGCCATAATAATTTTGCGAAGCAGTCGGTAGTAAACGCGGTCGTGGTCTAAAAGCTGTTTTTCTGCCTTTGTTAAAAGCTGAGTGGCGTAAAGACGCTTCATAAGCTCCAAATCAACCGTATTTTCAATCATCTCAAAAAGCTTGGCGTTAAGAAAAAGCAAAAGCTCGGTGCTGTTTTGCTCAATATCAATTTCGGGTATAAGTTCTTCGTATTTTTCATCAAAAAGGTAGGCAAGCGAGCCTACCAAAGCATCCTTGCCATCAAAATAATGGTAAAACGAGCCGCGCGAGGTGCCCGATTCTTTTATAATTTCATCAACCGTTGTGGCATCGTAGCCCTGCTCATAAAACAGCTTCCACGCGGCTGATACAATTTTGCTTTTTGTACCTCTCTTTTTAGCCATAACCATTCTCCCCTAGGATTTTATGCTTTCATTTTACAATATATTTCAAAATAACGCAAGAATTTTATTATTAAGCGTAATATGCTATAATATCACAGTAAGGTATTTTAAAACGATACATATAAAAACAAACGATAATTATTATATCAGTAATGGTTTATTAAACACAAAAGCAACCCTTAAATTTTAAGGGTTGCTTTTATCTTCAACGCTTTTTAGATGTTGCTTTAATACAAGGTTTATATATTGCGAAAGTGAACGGTCATCATACTCTGCTTTTTCTTTGATTTTTGCTAAAATATCATTATCAATGGTTATACTTATTTTTTCTTTTAGGGGCTTCATATAATTCACCTCAAAAATATTATACGATAAAATACTTAAAAATATTGACAAGTAGTACAAAGTAGTATAAAATAAGATAAATCAAATGCGATTTTTGTCGTTTTTGGTAATTTAAGCGAAAGGAGATTTTCTAAAATGGAAAACAAAAACCTTGTTAGATTTCTTTTAACATTCTTTTTGGGTTGGATTGGTAGCATTATAATAAACCACACAGAGTTAAAACCCCAAGGCTTTACTTCAAGAACCGTGGCTTATTTCTTCCTTCCAATGATAACTTTGGGCATTTATGGTTTGGTCGCCTCAATTTGCAATCTTACTTTTGATCCAAACAAAACCAAAAACATAGGCTATTCCAAAGACTAAGTTTTAAAAACATTATCTTTGTATCAGAGGAGTAGAATAAAAATATGTTTTGCAAAAAATGTGGAAAAGAAATATTAGAAGAAGCCGTAATTTGTATTCATTGCGGTTGCAGTGTGGAAGATAAAAAAACCGTTAATACCGCCGATGCTCCAAGTACAGGTATGGCAGTGTTAGGCTTTTTTATTCCCCTTGCAGGATTGATTATTTGGTTGATTAATAAAGAAAACAAACCCTTAATGGCAAAATCGGCAGGTAAAGGCGCTTTAATTGGTTTTATTGTATCAATGGTATTTTCCATTATTTACGGCGCAATTTTAGGTAGTATGATAGGGTCGTTAATGTATTATTAAAACCTAATAATTTTGCCCTTTTATAACAAATAGAAAAAAGATGGATGATGTGAAGACCGCAGAATTTTTTCGCTTCATTCATCTTTTTTGCCTCATCACATTTTAGGGTTCGGGTTTAACTGCTCACCCTAACCTATCGGTTCATTGACATCTAAAAATTAGTGTGATATAATGTAAAAAATTTCAAAGGAGCAATTATTATGAAAAAACTTTTTGCAATGCTTTTGGCGTTGACATTTTTAATAACCGCTTCGGCCTGCTCAAATTCTAACGAGCAAACTGCCGATACCTCATCCTTGGAGGCTATCTCCTCTGAGCAAAGCAGTGAGGCTGAAGAAAGCAGTTCTTCAAACACAACCAGCAAACAGCCCGTTACTACAAGCAAGCCAAAAACTACCACCTCTGCCACAAAGCCAAAGCCCGCAGCATCCTCCAGCAAGACCACCTCGTTAAATGTATCTTCAATTATTAAACCTATTGTACCGCCTATCAGTGTGCCAAGCACCACTACAAGTACCCCTGCAAGCACTACCACAAGTACCCCTGCAAGCACTACCACAAGCACTAACTCAGGCACACAGTCTTACCGCTTTGAAACTGTTGAGGAAATGTGTAGCGATCCCGAGCTTAAAGCTCAGGTTCAGCAAATGAACGAAATCTTTAAACCTTTGGGTCTTGAGATTGAAATTAAAAGCGAAGGAAACAAGCTTGTTTATGTTTATACCTTTTTAGAGCCTGTAGATGCAGCGGCTGTAAAACCGGTTTTTGAAGCTGAATTAGATGCTCAAAAAGAAACCTTCAATTCACAGGTTGAATTATTACAATCCGAAATAAAAAACAAGATGACCCTTTGTGTTAGATATGTTAATGCAGACGGCACCATAATTTGTGAAGCGGAATTCCCACAATAATATTAAATAAAATCAGTAAAAACGCCCTTCCATTGGGAGACACTTCGTAAAGAAGTGTTCTCCCAATTTTCTTTTTATATAAAAATTGACACTTTTCGCAGAATGGGGTTTGTACATTTTTGCGGAACAACACTTTAGGTTGTTCCCTACAATAATACCCTGTTTTGCGCAAACATATTTCTACAATTTATCGGTGATTTTTCGGACGCGGAACGAGGCTAATCCTATAAATAAAACCATCCCGTAATAAAGAACGCTAGGCGTTCAATCTACAATTTGACTACCTAAAACAAATATGTTATAATGTTTCGGTGAGGTGTTTTTATGAGCAAAAAGCTTTTCGATAAAACTATGATTAAATTTTTAATTGTAGGTGTAATAAACACCCTTGTTGGTAACGGGGTTATGTTTTTGCTTTATAACCTTTGCTCGGCGGGGTACACCCTGTCTACCATAGCCAATTACGTGGTGGGTAGTATTGTAAGCTATTTTTTGAATAAGTATTATACATTTAATAAAAAGCAAAAATCTGTTAAAGAGGTTTTGCGCTTTATAATAAACATCGTTGTTTGCTACGCTGTGGCGTACGGTCTTGCAAAGCCGCTTGTTTATACGCTTTTAAGCGCGGCTACACCCTCGGTTAAGGATAACCTTGCAATGCTTGCGGGCAGCGGAATATTTATTGTGTTAAATTATTTCGGTCAAAGGTTTTTCGCCTTTAAAACCGACGGAGGTGACCGTTAGTGGCAGATTACGACGCTTTTTCAAAATGCTATGACCGTTTTACGGGCGATGTAGAGTATACTGCCAGAGCCAATCGACTTTTAGAGCTTTTTGAAAAATATGATAAAAAACCTAGCTTGCTTTTGGATTTAGCCTGCGGAACGGGTAATTTTTCCTTTTTAATGGCTGAAAACGGCATAGATGTAATAGGGGTAGACTGCTCGGAGGGTATGCTTGCGGCGGCAATCGCCAAGCTCCCCGAAGGCGCTACAAATCCACTATTTTTAAATCAGTACGCTGAGGAGCTGGAGCTTTACGGAACGGTAGATGGCGCAATCTCAATGCTTGATAGCCTAAATCATATCACCGAGTATGAAAACCTTGTAAAAGCGCTCCAAAGGGTTTCTCTGTTTTTAGAAAAGGGCAGACTTTTTATTTTCGATTTAAACACCCCCTATAAGCACAAGGCAGTGCTTGGCAATAACACCTTTGTCCGCGAGGATGAAAAGGCGTTTTGCGTTTGGCAAAATGAATATGCGGGTGAAAACACCGTAGATATTTATTTAGATTTCTTTATAGAAAATGTTGGCGGCAGCTATGAAAGGCTCTCAGAAACATTTTCAGAGGTCGCCTATACCGAAGAACAGCTGCAAAATGCTTTTAATAAAGCGGGGCTGGAGCTTGTAGATTTCTTTGATGATTTAACCGACCAAAAGCCAACCGAAAAAACCGAAAGAATAACCTATATAGTAAGGAAGAAATAAAAATGGGCAAAATTATAAGATGTATAACCTCAGACGGACTTGTTATGGCAACCGCCATTGACTCCACCGATATAGTAGCCGAAGCCGAAAGAATTCATAAAACCTCTGCAACCGTAACCGCTGCTCTTGGCAGACTTCTTACCGCAGGCTCTATGATGGGCAATATGCTTAAAAGCAAGGATAATACCATCACCTTAAGACTTGCGGGCGGCGGACCTGCAGGTAATTTAATTGTTGTTTCCGATTGGGAGGGCGACGTTAGAGGCTACGTTACTAACCCCGTTGTGGAAATCCCCCTTAATAATAAAGGTAAGCTGGATGTTGCGGGCGCAGTGGGCAGGCAGGGTAATCTTTACGTTACTAAGGATTTGGGGTTAAAAGAGCCTTACAACGGCTGTATACCACTTGTTTCGGGCGAAATAGCCGAGGATATTACAGCATACTATGCAGTAAGTGAGCAAATTCCAACCGTCTGTGCCTTGGGCGTTTTGGTTAATCCCGATTTAACGGTAAAGGCAGCGGGCGGCTACATTATTCAGCTTTTGCCCGCCGCAGGCGAGGACGTAATTGAAAAAATAGAAAGAAGTATGGAAAATCTACCCTCTGTAACCGCTATGCTTTCACAGGGCGAAACACCCCACGGTATTTTAAAGCGTGCGTTAAGTGAGTTTGAGGTAGAGGTTCTTTATGAGCATGACGTATATTATAAATGTAATTGCTCAAAAGAAAGAATTGAAACCGCCCTTATAACACTTGGCGCAAAAGAATTAAACGAAATGGCAGATGAGGGCGAAAATATTGAAATTAAGTGCCACTTTTGTGATAAAGCATATAAATTAACGCCAAATGAACTAAGATTTTTAGCAAAAAGTCAATAATTAAAAAAATAAAAAAATTTTCAAAAAAAAGTGTTGACAAACCACTTGCGGTGTGGTAATATATACAACGTCGCCGACAGAGACTTGTTTCAGGCGTACGAAAAGTGGGAGCATAGCTCAGCTGGGAGAGCATCTGCCTTACAAGCAGAGGGTCACAGGTTCGAGCCCTGTTGTTCCCACCACTTTTTGGCCTGGTAGTTCAGCTGGTTAGAACGCTAGCCTGTCACGCTAGAGGTCGTGGGTTCGAGCCCCATCCAGGTCGCCATTTACGCCTCTGTAGCTCAGTCGGTAGAGCAGGGGACTGAAAATCCCCGTGTCATTGGTTCGATTCCGATCGGAGGCACCATTTATGCGGATTTAGCTCATCTGGTAGAGCGCCACCTTGCC
>JAFSDM010000017.1 GCA_017436225.1 Clostridia bacterium
ATAAGCCTTACCCTGCAATATATAACCATCAAGCTTTTTCTCCAAAAACTTTTTGGCACTACCAATTTCCCAAGGTAAATACTTAGGGTCAATCAAAGCAAGAGGCGCATGATTTATGGTATGGCTACCAATTTCCATATCACTAGCAAGCAAATCCAAAAGCTGGCTTTGATTCATATAAATAGTCTTACCAATATCACGGTCAACAATATAGAAGGAGGCCTTAGCATTATATTTTTTCAGCAGGGGCAAAGCTTCGCTGTGATTATTTTTGTAACCATCATCAAAACTCATAGCAACAAATTTTTCCACACTGTAACCAAATTTTAATCGCTCTGCCAACTCAGCAACGGTTATAATCTGGTACCCCTCTTGAGTAAGATATTGCAAATGCTCCTCAAATAATGATGTTGGCAAAATCATACCAGGGGGCCATTCAATTTCCACAGGGTCGCCTATGGCATGGTAAAGCAAAATAGGTGCACTGCTATTTTTGTAAGCAGCGTATTCTTCTTTAACGTTATCGCCAAAGAATACCCAAAAGCCTCCAAAGACGATTACAAATGCTAATATGATGCTGAAGAAAAATCTAGCAATCTTTTTCAACATTTAGTCCTTCTCCACTTCCATACCTAATCCTATAGCCATCTCTTGTAATTTTTTCAAGCGATGATTAATGCCGGATTTACCAATACCACCGGAATATTCCACCAACTCATTTAAAGATGCTTCCGGATATTTTAAACGTAGCTTAGCGGTTTCCTGCAAAGCCTCCGGCAATTCGCTTAATCCCATATGTTCATCAATAAATTTAATGCAGTTAACTTGGCGCACAGCAGCTTTAACTACCTTGCCAAGATTAGCTGTCTCGCAATTTACCCTGCGATTAACATTATTACGCATCTCTTTTAAAACACGTACGCCCTCAAATTCCATCATAGAATTATGAGCACCAATAACCCTAAGGAAATTAGTAATGCTTTCGCCGTCTTTAAGGTAAACGATATAGTCATTCTTGCGGTCGGTTAATTTTGCTTTCATAGAAAAGGTATGCATTACCTTAATAATACTACGTGCAAAATCTTCATTACCAGTTACCATTTCCAGATGATAATCACTGGACGGACGACTAATGCTGCCACCACCTAAAAACGCACCACGCAGGAAGGCACGCTTACAACATTGCTTAGTAAGCAAAGGATTTTTTAAATCGCTTTCCATAGAGAGCAGCTGCAGCTCCGTCATTGCAATGTTCACTTGGGGAGCAGGCAAAACCCGCACTTGGTAGCGGTTATTTTTCTTCAAACGACGGGAACGGGTAATAACAACCTCCGTCTGAACTTGATAATTGTTTTTCAAAATTTGCAGCACGCGACGCGCCAAAGCAGCATTTTCTGTAGAAAAGTGGATGCCGATATTCATACCACGAATAACTATAGCGCCACTCATACGCAACACGCCTAAAAGCTCTGCCTTATCACAGCACACTTCATTTGTTTCTAAACGTGATAATTCATTTTTTACATCATTAGAAAAAGACATACGGCTTCCCCCTTTCTAAAATTATTTTTTACTATTTCCACTAACATCTCTATCCATGGTATTTAAGCCATGACGCATAAAGATATAATCAAAGAATTGTACCCCACGCCCGAACAAGCGCAAACGATAAATGAGCATTATCAATGTACGTGCCAACTTACGCGGGTCGTGACGCACTAAATCATTTTTACTAATCAAGCTTGCAGGCACAACGGTAATGCCAAGCTTACGAATTTTCTCCACATCAGGAGTTACAGGCATAGCACCCTCTGCATAATACTGCTTTAATTGTTCTGCAGTAATTTTTTCGTCATTAACAATAACATAATCTAAAAACTGCTTACCTAC
>JAFSDM010000003.1 GCA_017436225.1 Clostridia bacterium
ATCACCTCGCATCCATTTGTTTGTTACGGTAATTTCTTTCGCAAAGCTTTATAATTTCCTCTTCCATTTGTTGAAGTGTGTAGCTTTTTGGAAAGTACTTTCTAAGCTTTTCGGTTTGAATATGAAGCCTTTCTTTTTGGTTTGCTTTTTGCTCGCTCAAAATCTCGGATATAGTTTCGGGGGTGAGCCCTTCCTTTTGGCTAATTTCTTTTAGTCGCATTGCTTGAGATAGATTAGGTGTTGCATCTAAAACCTCAATCACCTCTAATAAATCGGTTTGCTCAATTTCGTTCAGGTACGAAAGCTCAACAGCAGGTGTAAAAGCAATTCTACCTTCATCCACCATATCTAAAAGTTTTTTATTAAGTTTAGTCAGACGGACGTATCTCTTAATTTGAGAGGCGCTTTCTGAGGCTCGTACCATTGCAATTTGGTCTCCAAGTCCAACTTGGACCGAATCTTTATTTTGCCGTTTGAGCGCTTCGTTTCTCATTTTGTAAGCGAAGGCTTTCTCGCTTGGCAAAATGTGTTCACGGTTGAAGTTGCTATCCACAACTGCAACTATTGCCGTGTCTTTGTCTAGAGCATAAATTACGGCGGGAACATCGGTAAGTCCTGCCTTTTTAGCTGCGAATATTCTTCTGTGACCGGATATGATTTCATAATTTTCGGTGCCCTCAATTGGTCGCACCACAACAGGATTGATAATACCGCTTTTTCGGATGCTCTCGGTGAGCGCCACCATATCCCAATCATCTACCACCTTGTAAGGATGGCTTTTAAATTCTTTAAGATTTTCAATTTTCAAATTAATAATTTCTTTATTCATTTTCTTTCTCCTTATCATTTTTTAAATCATTGGTTATTACCAATTTTCTTAAGTATTCGGATAATGTAAGTTTATTTTGTTTCGCACGGTATTCCATTCGTTTCTTTTCATACTCACTTATCCGAAATATAACTACTGTGTTTTTCTTTCTTTTTAACATTTTAATAACCTCTATCTATTTTTATTTGGGGTATTAGGGTCTCCCTAACAAGGTGTTTTTAACGGCAATATGCCGTGTGTATCAAAATACGATGCTTGCGAAGACGACGCCATTCTACCGCAATGCGCCGCATCTAAGGCACTTTGAGCCTGTCTGTTATGAATATTTTTTCACTCCTTTCTTAATATTTTTTATTTACCGTTCTACCCGAATGTTGTTCCTACCCCTGCTTTTCAGCGGAGTTGTTTCGCTCGCTTCGTTTTTTATACGAAGGTCATGGCAAAATCATATCCCATTTGGACGGTTATTCAGTTGTAAAAAAGCTCACCTCCTTAACCAAAAAAGTTTTAAAGAAACAAAAAAGGCCGCCGACAAGAAAGCCCTCGTTTCTGAGCGCTATCTTGCCGGCGGCCTCTCATGTCTGCATAAAGCAAGTCTGGCTTAACCTGACCGGTTAATCAAAGCATCTGACCTGGAGATGGAATTATGTAGCCTGTTTCATCTCAACCATTCCGTCGTGACGCCTATTCAATTTTCAAAAAGAACATTTGTTCTATAATCTATTATACACTTATTTTTTAAAATTGCAAG
>JAFSDM010000018.1 GCA_017436225.1 Clostridia bacterium
AAGATTTTAAAAAGTGTGGATTTTAGTTCAATTGAGGCACAAAACGCAGCCAATACTACCGTATTGGCGAGTATTTTAACGAAAAGTGAGCAAAAATCCACCGTTTTAAAACGCGGTTCGGGTTTGACTGCTCACCCTAAAATATGGAGGAAATTATGAATTATATTAGTACTCGTGACAATAGTATTAAGGTATCTGCCGCTTCGGCAATTGCTACCGGAATTTCAGCGGAGGGCGGACTTTTTGTTCCCGAATCTGTTCCCACCTTAACTAAAGAAGATTTTGCAGCACTTTGCAAAATGGATTATCCCGCACGCGCTTCTTTTGTTTTGGGTAAATTCTTAGGCGATTTTACCGCCAAAGAGGTTGAATACTGCACTAACGGCGCTTATGTTGGCACCTTTGATAATAACAATCCCGCACCGCTTTATAATCTTTATGGCGATGTTCAGATTTTAGAGCTTTGGCATGGTCCTACATGCGCTTTCAAAGATTTAGCATTGCAGATTTTACCTTTCTTGCTTACAACTTCTGCATCTAAGGTTTCGGGCGGTAAAAAGACCGTTATTTTGGTTGCTACCTCGGGTGATACAGGTAAAGCCGCACTAGAAGGCTTTAAGGATGTTGAAGGTACCGAAATTATGGTATTTTATCCCAGCGATGGCGTTAGCCCTATGCAAAAGCTTCAAATGGATACTCAAGAGGGTAAAAATGTATATGTTTATGCCATTAAGGGTAATTTTGATGATGCTCAGTCGGGTGTTAAGCGCATCTTTACCGACCCTGAAATTTCAAATAAATTAAAAGAAAATAATATGCTTTTTTCAAGTGCAAACTCTATTAACTGGGGTCGTTTAGCACCACAAATAGTTTATTATGTTTCTTCTTATTGTGACCTTTTAAATGCAGGTAAAAATCCTGAAAACGGCTTTAATGTAGCAGTTCCCACAGGCAACTTTGGTAACATTCTTGCCGCCTATTATGCAAAGCTTATGGGCGTTCCTGTTGCAAAGCTTATTTGTGCCTCAAACGCCAATAAGGTGCTTACCGATTTCCTTGAAACAGGTGTTTATGACCGCAACCGTTCTTTCTACACCACCATTTCACCCTCTATGGATATTTTAATTTCCAGTAACTTAGAGCGTATGCTTTTTGAAATAAGCGGCCGAGATGATAAAAAGACCTCCGAATGGCAAAAAGCCCTTAAGGAAGAGGGTAAATATCAAGTAGATGCAGATGTTAAAGCAAAGCTTGATGACCTTTTCTTCGGCGGTTTTTGTGATGATGAAAAAACCAAGAAAACCATTAAAGAGGTTTATGATAAATACGGCTATCTTTGTGATACTCACACAGCCGTTGCCATTGCAGTTTATGAGGATTATAAGGCTAAAACAGGCGATGAAAGACCTGTTGTTATTGCTTCAACCGCAAGTCCTTATAAATTTGCCGCAAGCGTGTTAGAGGCTCTTGGCGAAACCGCTTCAAATGATGAATTCGAAACTGTTGAGCAGTTAAGCACCCTTACCAAAACCACACCACCCGCACCTATTAAGGCACTTCGCGGTAAAAAGGTTCGCTTTAACAATATTTGTGAGCCCGAAACTATGGATAATGCGGTTTTAGGTTATTTGAACATTAAATAGTTAAGTATAAAATACGGCGTGCGGTTTTCCCGCACGCCGCTAACGTAGTAAGTGGTATTAGTTTTTTGCTTTAAAGGTATTGCAGCAGGTATCGGTTGTGCAGTTGCAAGTATCGCAAGGACCAACCTCAATCATACCGGCTTCGCAAGCGTTGTTTTTTGCGTGATAAACGCAGTTAGTAACATTACATTTAATTCCTGAAATTTCGTGTTTGTTTTCCATTTTTATTTGCTCCTTAAATTTAGTAGGTGTAATCACCAAGCTTATTTTGTGTAGCAACTTCAGTTTTATTCATCGGGAGGTGGGTTATGTCTTTATTTACAATTTCAGATTTACATTTATCCCTTTCTAAAGATAAATCCATGACCGTCTTTCGTGGTTGGGAAAATTATACCGAAAGAATTAAAAGCAATTGGTTAAGGCTTGTTAAAGAAGATGATACAGTTGTTTTACCGGGCGATTTTTCTTGGGGATTAAAGCTTTCCGAAACCTTGGAGGATTTTAAGTTTTTGGAATTTTTACCCGGCAAAAAAATCCTTTTAAAGGGTAATCACGATTTGTGGTGGAATACAGTTAAAAAGGTTAAGGAATTTTTTGCAGAAAACAATATTAATTCCATTGAACTTCTTTTTAATAATGCTTTTCAAATTGAAAACCGAGTTTTGTGTGGCACAAGAGGTTGGTTTTATGAGGAAAGTGAGGATGATAAAATCCGAAAGCGTGAGGTTGGCAGATTGTTGCTTTCACTTAAAGCGGCGGAAGAGTTAAATGGCGAAAAGATTGTGTTCTTGCATTATCCACCCGTCTACGGCGATTACGTATGTAATGATATTATTGCCGTCTTGAAGCAGTTTAATATTAAAACAGTTTACCACGGTCACATTCACGGAAGCGGATTTAATAACTCCGTTACTGAATACGAGGGCATAAAATTCAAATTAATTTCGGCTGATTGCATAGATTTTACACCGTTTTTAATAGTTTGAATGAAGAAAATATAAAAAATTTAAAAAAACACAAAAAATTTATAAATTTTAGTGGAAAAATTTTCTGTTTTGTGTTATAGTATTTGTTGAACATTTCTGTGGAGGTTTACACAATGAGTTTAAAAACATCAAACAAGGTTGATACCAACCGCTATGAACTTGAAATTCTTATCGACGGAGAGGCTTTTAGAAACGCTATTCTCACCGTTTATAAGAGAGAGAAAAAGAACATTTCCGTTCAAGGCTTCCGTAAGGGCAAAGCACCCCTTAGCATTATTGAAAAATATTACGGCGAAGGCGTATTCTTTGAGGATGCACTTAACCTTCTTTATGCTGATGCTATTGATGCAGCAGCAAAAGAGGCAGGCCTCACCGTTATTGAGGACGAAATGAAATTCGACCTCGTTTCCATCAGCAAAGAGGATGGCGTTGATTTCAAAGTTACCCTCACCACCAAACCTGAAGTAGAGGTTTCTGAGTATAAGGGACTTGAGGTTGAAAAGCTTATCTGCGAAGTTTCTGATGATGAAGTTAAAGCAGAGCTTGACCGTATGGCAGACCGCAACTCCAGAATGGTTACCGTTGAAGACCGCGCCGCAGAGCTTGGCGATACCGCAGTTATCGATTTTGAAGGCTTTGTAGATGGCACCGCTTTTGATGGCGGTAAAGGCGAAGGCTATGCTTTAGGTCTTGGTTCAGGTCAGTTTATCCCCGGTTTTGAAGAACAAATCGTTGGTCATAAGGCTGATGATGAGTTTGACGTAAATGTTAAATTCCCCGAAGAGTACGGCGCAAAAGAGCTTGCCGGTAAGGATGCTACCTTTAAGGTTAAGCTTCACGAGATTAAAACTAAAGAGCTTCCCGAGATTGATGATGAATTCGCTAAAGACGTAAGCGAGTTTGATACCTTGGACGAGCTTAAGGCTGATATTAAGGCAAAGGCTTTAGAGCGTAAGGTTAAGTCTGCTGATGATGATGTTGAAAATCAAATCATTGACAAGCTTAACGAAGGTCTTAAGGCAGAAATTCCCGAGGCTATGTTCCGTTCCAGAGTAGAGCAAAGCATTAAAGATTTTGACTATCGTTTACAAATGCAGGGTATGAACCTCGAGACTTATATGCAGTATATGGGCGGCAGCATTGATGCTCTTAAGGAAAATTTCCGTCCTCAGGCAGAGCGTCAGGTAAAAATCCGTCTTGCTCTTGAAAAAATTGTTGCTCTTGAGAAAATCGAAGTTTCTGCAGAAGAGCTTGATAAAGAATTTGGCGTAATGGCTGAAACATATTCAATGCCTGTTGAGCAGATCAAAGCAGCAGTTCCTGCTGAAGATCTTGCAGCAGACCTTGCTGTTCAAAAAGCAATGGCTCTTGTAAAAGAGAATGCAAAAATCACCGAGGTTAAGGAATATTCCAAAAAGGAAGAAGAAAAGAAACCCGCCGATAAGAAGACTACTAAGAAAGCAGCTTCTGCTGATGGCGAGAAAAAAGCAACCGCTAAAAAGCCTGCAGCTAAGAAAACCACCACTGCAAAGAAAACTGCTAAGGCTGAGGATGCAGAATAATTTTTTTAAAAAAAGATTAAAGTGTAATAATACAGCCAATACTTGCATTGTCTGTATTGGTTGGCGCCCGATGAGTACAGTCATAAGTGATTTGCTTATCGGGTAACACTATATTATTATTGGAGGAGAGAAGTTATGATGGAGCCTAAAATGAATTTAGTTCCTTATGTTGTAGAGCAAACAAGCCGTGGAGAGCGTTCTTATGATATTTTCTCACGTTTACTTAATGACCGTATAATTATGCTTAACGATCAGGTAGATAACGCTTCTGCAAGTATTATAATCGCTCAGCTTTTGTTCCTTGAGGGTCAGGACCCCAATAAAGATATTTATTTTTATATCAATAGTCCTGGTGGATCTGTTTCGGCCGGTCTTGCAATTTATGATACAATGCAGTATATCAAGTGTGATGTTAGCACTATTTGTATTGGTATGGCAGCAAGTATGGGTGCATTTCTTCTTGCCGCCGGCGCTAAGGGTAAGCGTATGGCTTTGCCTAATAGTGAAATTATGATTCATCAGCCTTTAGGTCAGGCTCAAGGTCAAGCAACCGATATTTTAATCCATGCAAAGCATATTGAAAAAACTCGCAACACCTTGAACACTATTCTTGCTGAGCGTACAGGTCGTTCCTTGGAGGAAATCGAAAGAGATACCGAGCGCGATAACTTTATGTCTGCAAAGGAAGCAATGGAATACGGTCTTATTGATAAGGTTATTGAAAAAAGATAATTTTTCATTTTTCGCCGCCCGTTTTTGTTATGGACGGCGAATTATCTAATGTTAGGAGGAACTACAGGTGTCGGGAAAAACCGAAAAAGAAGTAGTTTGTTCGTTTTGCGGAAAAACGCAGGATGAAGTAGCACAGCTTATAGCAGGTCCTGGTGTATATATTTGTGACCAATGTGTTGAGGTTTGCTTTTCTTTAATTGATGTTGACCACGATATTTTCCCGGAGTACAATTCTAAGGGCGGTAAAGCAAACAAAAAATCTGCAAAAGCTGAAGATGAATTTAAGCTTCCCACCCCCGCAGAGCTTAAAGCAAAGCTTGATGAATATGTTGTAGGGCAAGAAAGAGCTAAAAAAACCCTATCTGTTGCCGTATATAATCATTATAAAAAAATTAACGCTCTTAAAGATAAAAATCACGAAGTTGAAATGGCAAAGAGCAATGTTTTGCTTTTAGGACCTACAGGCGTTGGTAAAACCTTACTTGCCACCACCTTGGCTCGTTTTTTAGATGTACCTATCGCCATTACCGATGCCACTACCTTAACCGAAGCGGGTTATGTTGGTGAAGATGTTGAAAATATCTTACTTCGCCTTATTCAAGCCGCTGATTATGATATTGAAAAGGCGGAGCGCGGTATAATTTATATTGATGAGATTGATAAAATCAGCCGTAAATCTGAAAACACTTCGATCACTCGCGATGTAAGCGGTGAGGGTGTTCAACAAGCGCTTCTTAAAATTTTAGAAGGTACCGTTGCCAATGTGCCTCCTCAGGGCGGCAGAAAGCATCCCCAACAGGAGTTTATTAAAATTGATACCACAAATATTTTGTTTATTTGTGCAGGCGCCTTTGATGGAATTGAAAAAATTATTGAGCGTAGAGTAGGTAGCGGAAGTCTTGGCTTCGGCGCCGAAATAAAAGCATCAACAGATTTAGAGCGTGAAGCACTTTTACCTCTTGCAACACATAAGGATTTGGTCCGCTTTGGCTTAATTCCCGAGCTTGTAGGCCGACTTCCCGTAATCTCACCCTTAGAATCTTTGGATGAAGATGCAATGATAAGAATAATGACCGAGCCTAAAAACTCTGTGTTAAAGCAGTATCAGGAACTGTTTAGTATGGATGGTGTTAAATTAACATTTGAGCCTGAAGCACTTAAAGCGGTTGCCAAGCTTACTGTTGAAAGAAAAACGGGTGCCAGAGGTCTTCGCTCAATTTTTGAAACGGCTTTAATTGACACTATGTATAGTGTACCAAGCGAGAAAAATGTAACCGAGGTTATTGTTACCGAAGACTCTATTTTAAACGGTACTCAGCCTAAAATTAAAAGGAAAAAATCCTCTAAAGAAATCGTTGCGTAAAATTAAAAGTTATGTATTAAAAAACCGACCTTATTTTTTAAGGTCGGTTTAAATGTTTTTATCATATTATTTTTTATTAAGCTCTGCTGTGTGTTTTTCCATAAGCTTGTTAATACGCTCAGCAGGATTAAGAAGATTACTAATAGAATTATCATAGTTAAGGGTATCAATGATGTAAGCAATGTATTTGGACATATCAACGTTGCAGTACCACTCACGCTTTAAAAGCTCGGGATCGGAATAAATAAGGTTGGTGGTAAATACCTTGTCAATTAAACCGTCTTTATAGTATTCATCAAACTTATCAAGGCCGTCAACAAAAAGACCAAAGGTAGTAAATACAAAGATGCGTTTTGCACCCTTTGCTTTAAGCTTTGCGGCAATATCAAGAATAGATTCACCCGAAGAAATCATATCATCAACAATGATTAAATCCTTGCCATCAATATCCTTGCCCAAAAATTCGTGAGCTTCAATTGGGTTACGACCGTTTACAATAACAGAGTAATTTCTGCGCTTGTAGAACATACCAAGGTCTAAACCTAAAACAGAGGAGAAGTAAATACAACGGCTCATACCGCCCTCATCAGGGGAAACAATCATTGTGTGGTCGCGGTCAATAACAATATCGGGAACATTTTTAACCAAAGCCTTAATCATTTGGTAGGTGGGCATTACATTATCAAATCCACCAAGAGGAATAGCGTTTTGAACACGTGGGTCGTGGGCGTCAAAGGTAATGATGTTTGAAACGCCCATTGCTTGTAGCTCTTGAAGCGCTAAAGCACAGTCTAAGGATTCTCTGGCTGAACGGCGGTGTTGTCTGCCCTCATAAAGCATAGGCATAATAACGGTTATTCTGCGAGCCTTACCGCCAAGGGAAGCGATAACACGTTTTAAATCCTGATAATGGTCATCAGGGCTCATAGGCACTGTTTGACCATACATTTTGTATGTTACACCGTGGTTAAAGCAATCGCAAATTATGTATGCATCAAGACCTCTTGCGGTGTGATTAAACACAGCCTTGCCTTCGCCTGTTCCAAAGCGGGGGCAAACAGCAGGAACTACAAAAGAGTAACCCTCGGGTGTTTCACGCCATTTTTTTAAGTAATAGTCTACCTTTTCAGAAATATTTTCGCAGCCTCTCATACTAATAAGGGCTAAATCTCCAAAAGGTGTGTGCTTAAATGTTATTGTTGCCATTTTAACATCCTCCGTTTTTTGGTTTTTAGGTGATAAAGTGGGGAAATTAAAACCAATAATTAATCTACACTAATATAATAACATATATTTTTAAAAATTAAAAGGGTATATTTGTAATTTTTTTAATTTTTTACAAATATCTACAAATTATAATTGATATACGGGTGAATATTTGCTATAATAAAACATAATAGAGTATTTTTGCTCACTTAAACTTATAGTTTTTTGAAAGGAATATGTTTTATGGCTAAGGTAACTCTTCTTACATACACAACAGAACCGGAGCGTACGGTTGCGTCTGCAGCAAAGCTTTGCTATTCAGCTTCAGATATTGCAACAATTAAAGATGGTCTTACCGATGAAAAAACTGCATCATTTGTAGAAATGCTTGCAGAAATCGGTCACGAAAGTCCAATTGAGCACGCATATTTCACTTTTGGTATTGAGGGTGTTTCTCGTTCCCTTTTAGCGCAAATAACCCGTCACAGAATTGCATCTTTTTCGGTGCAAAGCCAAAGATACGTTAAGGAAAAGGATCTTTTATACGTGACTCCTCCCGAAATTGCTAAGGACCCCGAAGCTCTAAAGCTTTATAAAGAGTCTATGGCACAGGCAGAAGCTGCGTACCACAAGCTTGCCGATAAATTAAGCGAGGGCTATGTTAAGGAATATTTGGCAGCAGGCATTGATGAAAAAACCGCTCGCCGTAATGCAGAGAAAAAGGCAATTGAGGATGCTCGCTTTGTACTTCCTAACGCTTGTGAAACTAAAATGGTTATGACTATAAACGCAAGAAGTCTTATAAACTTTTTTCATCACCGTTGTTGCAATCGCGCGCAGTGGGAAATCCGCGATGTAGCCGATCAAATGTTGGCTCTTGTTAGTGAGGTGGCTCCTAATATCTTTAAAACCGCAGGACCACCCTGCCTTGTAGGCGGTTGCCCCGAAGGTAAAATGACCTGTGGCAAAATTAAAGAGGTTAGAGAAAAATATAAAAATATGCGTGAAAATTTTTAAGATTGGAAACAGATTATTATGGGTAAATTGATTGTGTTAGAAGGACTTGACGGTTCAGGCAAATCTACTCAGCTTTCTCTTTTGGAAAATACCCTTTCAAATATGGGATATTTTTTTAAAACCGTTTCCTTCCCCGAATATACCTTGCCGTCCTGCGAGCCGGTAAAGATGTATCTTGCGGGGGAGTTTGGTAAAAATCCCAGTGATGTTAATGCCTATGCCGCCTCCCTTTTTTATGCGGTTGACCGTTTTGCAAGCTTTAAAAAAAGCTGGTGCGATTTTTACAATAACGGCGGGCTTATTTTAGCGGGCAGATACACAACCTCAAACGCTATTCATCAAACCTCTAAATTAGATAAAGCTCAGTGGGGTGAGTATCTTAATTGGCTTGAGGATTTAGAATATAATAAGGTTGGAATTCCAAAACCCGATAAGGTAATTTATTTGAATGTTCCAATTGATGAGTCTCAAAAGCTTTTATCCTCAAGGTATGAGGGTGATGAATCCAAAAAGGATATTCACGAAAAGGATGTAAACTATTTAAATCATTGTCATAAGGCGGCCGATTTTGCTGTAAAACAGTTCGGTTGGGATAAAATAGAATGTTATGAAAACGGTGTAATGCGTTCGCGAGAAAGTATAGCCGATGAAATCCTTTCTAAGGTTTTACCTTTAATTAAATAGGGAGTTGTTATTATGATATATTTGTTCTTGGCAGAAGGCTTTGAGGAAACCGAAGCAATTGCCCCTTTAGATATTTTAAGACGCGCCGAGTTAGAGGTTGCTACCGTTGGTGTTGGCAGAAAAACCGTTACGGGCTCACATGGCATTTCGGTGGTTGCAGATGTTATGGACTGTGAAATTGCGCCCGATGAAAATTGCGATGGAATTATTTTGCCTGGCGGTTTACCCGGTACTTTAAATTTAGAAAAAAATGAAACTGTCCAAAAATTTATTGAATACGCCAATGAAAACAATCTTATAATTGCCGCTATTTGTGCTGCACCCTCTATTTTAGGCCATAAAGGCATTTTAGAGGGTAAAGAGGCGGTGTGCTATGATGGCTTTGAAACTCAGCTTTTTGGCGCTAAAATCGGTACCACCCGCGTTTGCCGTGACGGTAATATTATAACTGCAATTGGCGCAGGTGCCGCCTATGAATTTGGCTTTGCACTTACTGAAGCATTTTCAACTAAAGAACAAGCAAAAAGAATAAAGGACTCAATGAAATGCACCCAATAGATATAAGAAAATATAAAATTGAGTTGCGTGAACAATGCAGAAATCGCAGAAAACAGCTTGACCCTATCCAAAAAGCGCAAATGGACTTAGGTATCGCCGAAAGGGTTAGGCGACTTTATCAGTATCGTTCTGCGAAGGTAATAATGGTTTATGTTTCAACCTCAATTGAAATCGACACATATAAAATAATTGAAAACGCCCTTAAGGATGGCAAGCAAATTGCGGTGCCTCGTTGTATTCCGCAAACGCGCCAAATGGAGTTCCATTATATAACCTCTGTTGACCAACTTACTCCAGGTAGTTTTTCAGTATTAGAGCCGCCTGAGCATTATCCCGTTGTTTCGGATTTTTCGGGAGCATTAATGCTCGTTCCTGGCTTTATGTTTGACTGCTTCGGGTATAGACTTGGCTATGGTAAGGGGTATTATGATAGATATATGTCACGCTATAACGGCTCGGCGGTTGGTCTTTGCTATTCTGAAGAGCTTAGAGCACATATGTATCACGGAAGGTATGACCGTGCAGTAGATGCGGTTGTAAGTGAAAAATGGATACGCCGTTGTAAAAAATACATTTCGAGAAAAAGGGGAAGATTTTAATGTACGACGAGAATAAAAACGAAAATCTTTTCGAGGGTAATTCCGAAAAATCTCAACCTGAAACCTTTTCTATTGATGATTTTGATTATCTTTTAGGAGAAAACGGATTTGTTGTTCCCGAAGAGCAGGATGAGCCTCAAGAGCCACCCGCTAAAAGAAAAAGCGGAGTAAATAAGCGTATAAACAGTGCTAAAAAAGGCGTTAAAACCGTTATTTGGATAGCTGTAATTTTTGCCGTTTCAATTTTGCTTGCCATTACTATACTTTTATTGGCTTCAGAATTTTTAGGAATTGGCATTAATAGGGGTAAGCAGTGCGTAATTGAAATTGAAAAGGGTATGAGCACCGCTCAAATTGCCTCCGAGCTTAAAGAGCAAGACGCCATTTCAAGTAAGCTTCTGTTCAGACTTTACAGTAAGCTTTCAGGTAAGGACGGCACCTATCAGTACGGCGTTTACACCTTTAAAAACGAGCTTGGTTATGGTGATATTGCAAAAATGCTTCAAACCGAGGGGGCGGTTGCTGAGTCGGTTAGAGTTACCATACCTGAACAGGCGAGTATGGATGATATTATGAAGCTTTTAGAGGAAAGCGGAGTTTGCACAAAATCTGATTTTCGCAATGCTGTTAAAAACGGCACCTATGATTTTGATTTTGTAAAAGAAATTCCCGTTTCCGAGGTTCATTACAAATTCGAAGGCTATCTTTTCCCCGATACCTATGAGTTTTATTGTTATGATTCTGCAGAATGTGCAGAGCTAGCCATTAGAAAAATGCTTCAAAATCTTGATAATAAGCTCACTGCTGAGGTTAGAAAGCAGATTGAAAATTCAGGCTATACCATACACGAAGTGCTTACAATGGCATCGGTTGTGGAGCTTGAAGCAAGCGCATCAAAGGCAGAGATGCCAAAGGTTGCGGCGGTATTTTACAACCGCTTGGAAAGCCCCGATTGGAAAGGTCCAAGACGCTTAGAATCTGACCCAACAATGAAGTACCCATACGGTAATGACAGATATAATACCTATAAAACCGAAGGCTTGCCACCAGGTCCGCTTTGCGCACCAAGCGAAAGTGCAATTTTGGCGGCGGCATCGCCCGAAGAGAGCTTTACAGCTACTTATTTTGTAACCGATAATAAAATGAATTTCTATTATAATAATTCTCTTTCGGCTCATCAAAAAACTATAAATAATCTTAAAGCGCAAGGTAAATGGTACGTTGAAAATTAGAGAAATTTAGGGAATGGTGTTATGCTTAAAATAGATTTAACTGATAGCGAAATAGTTCTTTGTGAGAATATAACAGGGGGCGTTTTTTCGCCTTCTGATAAAGTCACTTTTGAAAATTTACCTAATTTTCACCGCTTTGTAGTTCATTCTAAGCCTTCTGAAAAATCATTCATAAAAACTGAGGTTTGGTTGCCTGAGGATTGGAATGGAATTTTTCTAGGCACCGGTAACGGTGGAATGGGTGGTTCCATAATGTATGAAGCGTTGGACATTTATGTTCGTTTGGGTTATGCGGTAGCAAATACCGACCTTGGCACTTCACGCGGTACAAAATCCGGATTTAATAATCCTGAGCTTTGGAAGGATTATGGTTGGCGTGCTACCTATTTAATGACAGTTTGTGCCAAAGCAATAATTAAGGAATTTTATGGTAAAGCACCCGATTATTCATACTTCTTAGGCGGTTCAACGGGCGGTCAACAAGCACATTCCTTGGCACAGCGTTTTTCAAAGGAATATAATGCTATTTTTGCGGGTGTTCATGCAAATAATCGTACACACGTGCATACTTACTTTTTATGGAATTTTATCTCTGCTCATAACAGTAAGGGCGAAGCCTTGTTTACGGCTGATGACGTTTTGAAAATATACGATTGTGCTGTGAAATTTCATCAACTTCGCGGTGATGGTGAAAAGGGTGATGATTTTGTGTCATGCCCTGTGACCTCCAAAAAGGATATAGCCGAATTTGTTAATTTTGTTTCCGAACAAATCCCTGAATATACCAAGGAACAGTTAGAAGCACTTTTAAAAATTTATTTAGGTCCCGTTAATCCCGTTACCAAAAAGCAAATTTATTCGGGTATGCCAATAGGCTCTGAAATTTACCACGCAGGTTTAGGCGATGCTATTAGTAATCAGCCACCGCATAATTTCATCACTAAATGGGTTTTTGGCGTTGATTTTAAAGCTGAAAACTTTAATTTTAGTAGCGATATGGATAAAGTTAATTCGGTTTTAGCTGCCGATTTAAACGCAAATAATCCCGATTTAACAGAATTTTATAAAAACGGCGGTAAGTTCCTTGCGGTTTGCGGTACTGCCGATGCTTGTATTCCTTTTCAGGATGCAATAAATTATTATTCACGCGTTAAGAAATGTATGGGTGAAGATGTAGTAAATTCTTTTTACAGATGTTATATAATGCCGGGCAAGGAGCATGGCGTTATCGGTCGTGGAACCAACGTTTTTTGGCGCACCACAGAAGGCGGTGGCGCTGTTGATATACTTCGTCATTGGGTTGAAAAAGGTGAAGCCCCTGATATGCTTTATGCAGTCGGCTTTAATGACCATAAGGCTGTAAATGGTATCAAATTTATAAGAAAGGTTTATCCTGTTGACAGTGCAAATTCATCATTTTTTACTAATGAAATCGAGAAAACGCCCTTGTGTGATGATGAATACTTAAATTTATAATTTAAAAGGAGAAAATTTAATGTCTTCTAATTCTCTTGAGCTTTTATCTCCCGCA
This sequence comes from Clostridia bacterium, assembly GCA_017436225.1. Classification (GTDB taxonomy): domain Bacteria; phylum Bacillota; class Clostridia; order Oscillospirales; family Acutalibacteraceae; genus UMGS1279. The sequence continues at coordinate 13,114 of JAFSDM010000018.1, forward strand.
GGGGATTTAACAAGGCTCAAAGCAGCAGTTGATTTTGGCGCAGATGCCGTTTATTTAGCCGGTGAAGAGTTCGGTATGCGAACTGCGGCTGCTAACTTTACCCGTGAAGATTTAAAAGCGGGAGTTGAATATGCCCATAAAAACAATGTTAAGGTTCATATTACCTGTAATACCGTTCCGCACAATAATGAGATGGAGCGTATGCCGCAGTATTTGGAATTTTTAAATTCCATAGGTGTAGATGCTGTTATTGCATCTGATATAGGTACTATGGAGCTTATAAAAAAATATGCTCCCGATGTTGATTTGCATATATCTGTTCAGTCAGGTATTGTAAATTATCATAGCGCAAATGCCTTTTACAATCTCGGCGCAAAGCGAGTGGTTCTTGCCAGAGAATTGTCGTTAGAGGAAATTGCCGAAATCAGAGCAAAAACCAATCCCGAGCTTGAAATCGAAGCCTTTGCTCACGGCGCTATGTGCGTTTCCTTTTCGGCAAGATGCCTTCTTTCAAGCTATATGACTGGCCGTGATGCAAATAGGGGAGATTGCGCTCAGCCTTGCAGATGGAGCTACGCCTTAATGGAGCAAACTCGTCCGGGTCAATATTTTCCTGTTGAGGAAACCAAGCAGGGAACATATATATTAAATGCAAACGATTTATGTATGGCTCCGTATCTAAATAAGATGATAGCCGCAGGCGTAACAAGCTTTAAGCTCGAGGGTAGAGCAAAATCGCACTACTACACCGCCGCAGTTACCAATGCTTACAGAATTGCTTTAGATAGCATTGATATGGATAATCTTCATAATTGGGTATTGCCAAAAGCTGCAGAGGAAGAACTTAATAAAATCAGTCATAGAGTTTATTCTACGGGATTTTATTTTGGTGTTCCTGAAAATTCTCAAACCTATGAAAGTGCAGGTTATGTTCGTGATTATGCGGTAGCCGCTATTGTTACAGGTTATGAGGATGGCTGTATTATTTGCGAAATGAAAAACAAATTTGCATTAGGCGCAGAATTCGATTGTTTAGAACCAAGAAGTATTCCGTTTTCCTTTACGGTTACCTCAATGTTTGATGAAAAAGGCGAGAGTATTGACGTTGCACCTCACCCTACAATGATTGTAAAAATCCCCTTTGAGCGTGAGGTAAAAGCGGGTGCCCTGCTTAGAATGAAAAGTTAAAAACACAAGGTGATTTAATTTTGATAAAACTTAAAAAGCGTTGCTCTGCAGTTTTAATGAGCATTTCTTCTTTACCTTCGCCTTACGGAATAGGCGGATTTGGTATTGAATTTGAAAAATTCATAGATTTTTTAAGCAATTCGGGTTTTTCCGCAATACAGGTTTTGCCCTTTAATTTACCAGATTGCGGTAATTCTCCATACGGCAGTTGTTCGGCTTTCGCAGGCAATTATTTGTATATTGATCCACTTTCCTTATACGAAGATGGTCTTTTAGATAATGAAGAGCTTGGAAAATGCGTTTATAGCGGTTCGCCATATACCGTTGATTACGGTTTTGTTTACACGGCTAAACAAAATATGCTGTCTGTTGCCTTTAAAAACGGATTTTCTGCCTTTAAAAGCAAGGTTTTAGAATTTCTTAAGGAAAACAGTTGGGTGTTAGATTACGCTCTTTATATGGCTATTAAGGAGAAATTCGATGGTGCCCCTTGGCAAAAATGGGATTTAGAATTTAAAGATTATAACTCTGCCAAAGAAAAAATAGAGTTGTTTGAAGATAGGGTTAATTATTACTGTTTTGAGCAATACCTATTTTCAAAGCAGTATTTTAAGGCTAAAAAATATGCCGAAAGCAAGGGCATTGCAATAATAGGCGATATGCCAATTTATGTTTCTTCGGATAGCGTAGATGTGTGGAAAAATCCCAAGCTTTTCTGTCTTGATGATGACTACATACCAAAAATTGTTGCGGGTGTTCCGCCCGATGCCTTTTCTGAAGAGGGTCAGCTTTGGGGCAACCCCGTTTATAATTGGAAAATGCACGAAAAGGATAATTTCTCTTGGTGGATTTCAAGATTAGAGCGAAATTTAAAGCTATATGATGTTGTAAGAATTGACCATTTCAGAGCCTTCGCTTCCTACTATACCATAAATGTTGATGCTAAGGATGCCAAAAATGGTAGTTGGGAAAAGGGCCCCGGAATGAAGCTCTTTGGCGAAATTCTTAAAAAGTTCGGCAAGGAAAGAATAATTGCCGAGGATTTAGGAACCTACGGTGAAGATGTTGTTGAGCTTCTTAAAGCAAGCGAAATAAAGGGTATGCGTGTTGTTCAGTTCGGCTTTGCCGATGGTGATAGCACACATTTACCGCATAATTATTCCGAAAACTCGGTTGCCTATATTGGCACACACGATAATAACACCCTTTTGGGGTGGCTTTGGGAAATGGATGACGCCCAAAGAAGCGTAGTGCTTGATTATTGTGGCTTTAAGGGCAAGGATTGGGGAGAGGGAGGCTATAAAAGCGAATCTTGCAGAGCAGTTATTGAAACTGTTTTTAAATCCTCAGCGCCACTTGTTGTAATTCCCTTCCAAGATCTTTGCGGTTTCGGGGCGGATGCCAGAATGAACATCCCCGGCGTGCCAAAGGATAATTGGCGTTTTCGCACCACCGCCGAAACGGTAGAGCAGATTGATAAAGAATATTTTAGCAAAATCAACCGTTTGTTTTTCAGATAATGTTAATAAAAAGGTTTAAAATTTCTTGTACGGTTAAAACTATTTTAGGAGGAAAACCGTATGAGAAATTTTTTTGCTAATAAAATGTGTTTAAGAATTGTTGCCTGTCTTTTAAGCGTTTTAGTGCTTATGTTTTTTTGCGTTTTGAGGGTTACTAAGGTTGCATCATTAACATATGAAAATAGGTCGGATTTTAATGGCTATAAAATAAAAATTGACAATGGCAGAGGGGATTTTTATTACTCAAACGGAGAAAGAATAACGGGGCAAGAAAGCTTTTATTACCTTGTTTTTTTGCCCTGTGATGAAGCAATTTTAAAATTTTCTCAAATAGCAAGGGGGCAGGAGCTTGAAAACGGACTTAAAACCCTAAAAGACCAAAAGCCTGTTATTATAAAAAGCGAAAAAGCTGTTTCGGGTGTAGGTGTTTTTTCTTTTCAAGGGCAAAACAGATATTCAAACGAGCTGGGTTTAGAGCATATTATCGGATATTTAGATGCAGATAATAATGGCGTAATGGGTCTTGAAAAGGCCTATAATCAGTTATTAAAGTCCGAGTCGGGTACCGAAGTCACCTTTACGGTATCGGCATCGGGGGAGTTTTTGCTGGGTGAAAAGCCTGAGATGAAAAATTCAGTAACCAGCGGTAATGTTTATCTGACAATCGATAAAAAAATTCAGCAGATTTGCTATAACGCAACAAAATCCTTAAAAAAGGGCGCAGTAATCGTTACAGAAATAAATAGCGGTAAAATTCGCGGTATGGTAAGTAAGCCATCTTTTGACCCATATAACCTTAAGGCTTATGTACAAAGCAAAAGCTCACCCTTTTTAAACAGAGCTCTTTCTGCATATAGCGTAGGTTCGGTCTTTAAACCGCTTATTGCCGCCGCTATGTTAGAAAATTCAAAGGGAGGCTATAACTTTACCTGCTCAGGTCATACTGATATTTTAGGTATTCGTTTTTATTGCAATAACAGAAACGGGCATGGAAATATGAATTTAAACAACGCCATTGTACACTCCTGTAACACCTATTTTTATTCTGCGGCGGCGTCGGTTTCTCCAAAGGCGTTTACAGAAATTTCTGCTACTCTTCAGTTTGGCAAAAAAATAAATATTGCAGACGGTATTTATTCTGCGGCAGGTAGCTTTACCTCCTTAAATGAGCTAAAAAAATCCAAAGCAAATCTTGCTAATTTTGCAATAGGGCAGGGAAATATTGCTCTGTCACCACTCGCTGTTTCTAATTTGTATTCCGCAATTGCAAACGGCGGGTATTACTACACCCCGACACTTATAGAAAAATATACCGAAAAAGGCAGGGTAACAGAGCTTAAAAGTCCACTAAAAACCTTCGTGTTTAGTGGAAAAACAGCCAACGAGCTTAAAAAATATTTGGTGAATGCAGTAAGTAGCGGAACGGGTAAAAACGCTTTACCGCAAGAAGGTGGTGCGGGTGGCAAAACCGCAACTGCGCAAACGGGTAGATATGATAATAAAAAAGAAATTTTAAACGCTTGGTTTTGTGGCTTTTTCCCCGAAAAGGAGCCTAAATATTCGGTAGTTGTATTGGCAGAGGACGCCGATTCAGGCAGTGCAAATTCTGCGCCAATATTTAAAAAAATCGCCGATGAAATAAATAAAATAATCTGAATATTAAAAATTATAAAAAAAGACTTGAAATTTAAAAACAAGTGTGATATTATATATTCCGTGATATTATGTTATGGAGGATTATCAAATGGGCGTTTTAGAAATTGTTGTTGGTGCAATTATATTACTTCTTTCAGTAGTTGTAATTTTTGTTGTAATTTTACAGGAAGGTCATCGCGCAGGTATCAACGGCGCTATCTCCGGTGGTGCTGATACTTTCCTTTCCAAAAATAAAGCAAGAACTGTTGATGCTTTCCTTGCTCGTTGGACCAAATGGTTTGCAATCGCTTTCTTTGTTCTTGCAATTGTAGCAAACTTTATTGCTCTTAATAAGTAATTTCTAGTTAATTCTTATGTGCGGTTGGGAATTCCTGACCGCATTTTTCTTTTTTACTTAGGGTGAGCAGTCAAACCAGAACCGCGTTTTAAAACGGTGGATTTTTGCTCACTTTTCGTTAAAATACTCGCCAATACGGTAGTATTGGCTGCGTTTTGTGCCTCAATTGAACTAAAATCCACACTTTTTAAAATCTTTGACCTCAAAGAGAGGAGATT
>JAFSDM010000019.1 GCA_017436225.1 Clostridia bacterium
CAGAATAACCTGTTCGAGTTTTGGGTTCGTAGCCCTCAACATTCCAAACAAAGTTCATACTTTTTCTTCTGTCAGAGCCAGCGGCAGCATACAACCTTGTATCAGTAAGGCTGCCAGTATATTGGACATCTTCGCTAGTCACATTTTTTGGACTATAAATTGCACACTCCGGACTGAGGTAAAAGCCTTTATCAGCAAGTACGGTAGCGTAATCTGCAGACCCTGTAGGAATGCGCACTGAGTAAGTAAGGGTGTATTTGTTGCCAGGTATTAATTTTATAGTTGTACTTCTAACGTAAGCATTTATTTTCTCATCACCTGTATTAAGACGTGCAAAATTGCCTGCGTCCTCAGTCATACTTTGAACATCACCAGAAATGTACCACTCAGAACTAGCTACGTCTTCTTCAAAATCAGACTCCAAAATAGTTTTTTGTGTGGTTGAGGTGCCTACGTCTATTTCTACATCTTCACCATCAGCAAAAGCTAAAAAGGAAAAGTGTGAAGTAAACATTAGGCAAAAAACCAATAAAATTGCTAAAAGTTTTTTCATAAATATCTCTCCTTTTTTATAATTATACATATTAAGTATATCACATATTTTTTAGAATTGCAACAATTTTTCAAAATAATATAATTTGTAAAAATCTTTCCCTATACAATTTATATTTGTCGCATATAATTTATTGGACTTAACCCCCAATATTTGAAAAAGAACCTAAAAAGGGAATAAAAAATCTGCAGGCAAGGCATACGCTTTTACCTGCAGATTTTTTGATTTTTATTAAACTTTAAGTTTTCGCGAAGCGAAATGATAGTTACAAGTTATAAACTGATTAATACATTCCGCCTGCACCTGCGGCAGCTGCGGCTGCGGCTGCATTAGCGGCAGCTAAATCTTCCTTTTTATCGGCAACAAGGCTTTCGGTGGTGAGCACCATAGAAGCAACCGAAGCGGCGTTTTGAAGTGCTGAACGGGTAACCTTGGTTGGGTCTACAATACCTGCTTCAAGCATATCTACAAATTTTTCGTTGTAGAAGTCAAAGCCGTAGTTTGCCTTACCGGAGGTAACAATTTTATCTACGATTACGCTTCCTTCAAGACCAGCGTTGGTAGCAATTTGGCGAATAGGTGCTTCAAGTGCTTTAAGAACGATAGATACACCTGTTTTTTCATCGCCCGAGGTAGCATCTAAAAGCTCACGAACTGCGTTTACTGCGTTAACTAAAGCAACGCCGCCGCCTGCTACGATACCCTCTTCAACTGCTGCCTTGGTAGCAGAAAGAGCATCTTCAATTCTAAGCTTCTTTTCCTTCATTTCAATCTCGGTAGCGGCGCCAACCTTAAGCACTGCAACACCGCCCGAAAGCTTTGCAAGGCGCTCTTGAAGCTTTTCTCTGTCAAAATCGGAAGTAGTGGTTTCAATCTGACTCTTGATTTGGGCAATACGAGCTGAAATTTCGCTCTTTTCGCCAACACCGTCTACAATAATGGTGTTTTCCTTGCCAACCTTAACCTGACCTGCGCGGCCAAGCTGTGCCAAGGTGGTATCTTTAAGCTCTAAGCCGAGCTCTTCGGTAATAACTTCACCGCCTGTGAGTATTGCGATGTCGCGGAGCATTTCTTTTCTTCTGTCACCAAAGCCGGGTGCCTTAACGCCAACGCAAACAAAGGTGCCGCGAAGCTTATTAACAATAAGAGTTGAAAGGGCTTCGCCCTCAATATCCTCTGCAATGATAACAAGCTTTTTACCTGCTTGGATAATCTGCTCCAAAAGTGGTAAAATCTCTTGAATATTTGAAATCTTTTTATCGGTGATTAAAATAAGAGCATCATCAATAACGGCTTCCATTTTATCTGTATCGGTAGCCATATAGGGTGTGATGTAGCCACGGTCAAACTGCATACCCTCAACAACCTCAATGTAGGTGTCGGCAGTTTTGGACTCCTCAACGGTAATAACGCCGTCGGCAGAAACCTTATCCATAGCCTCTGCAATAAGATTACCTATAACCTCATCACCCGCAGAAACGGTAGCAACACGAGCAATATCCTCGCTTCCGCTAACCTTTTTAGAATTACCTACAACGGTTTTAACTGCGGTATCTACCGCCTTTGCAATACCCTTTTTAACAACCATTGGATTTGCGCCTGCGGCAACGTTTTTCATACCCTCACAGATTAATGCCTGTGCCAAAACGGTAGCGGTGGTAGTGCCATCACCTGCGGCATCGTTGGTTTTGGTAGCAACCTCTTTTACAAGCTGTGCGCCCATATTTTCAAATGGGTCATCAAGCTCAATTTCCTTTGCGATGGTTACACCGTCATTAGTAATAAGGGGTGCGCCGAATTTTTTATCAAGTACAACGTTGCGACCTTTAGGTCCAAGCGTTACCTTAACTGCATTTGCGAGCTGGTCAATACCCGACTGCAAAGCTTTACGTGCATCCTCGCTGAAAACAATTTGTTTTGCCATAGTGGAAATACCTCTTTAAATAAATTATACAATAATAGCAAGAATATCTGCCTGACGAACAATAGAATATTCCTTGCCGTCTATCTTAACCTCGGTGCCGGAATATTTACTGGTTATAACCTTTTCGCCGACCTTAACATACATTTTAATCATATTGCCGTCAACAACGCCACCGGGGCCAACGGCTACAACCTCAGCAATTTGTGGTTTTTCCTGTGCGGCGGTGGTTAAAATAATACCGCTTTGAGTAGTTTCCTCCGGTTCTACAGCTTTAAGTACAACATGGTCTGCCAAGGGTCTAATAGTCATAAATATAACCTCCATAAAGAATTATTAATGTTCCGAGGATTAGCACTCAAGAAAAGGGAGTGCCAACGTTTATTGTAACCTTTTGCCAAAAAAAAATCAACCCTTTTTTAATATTTTTAATACTTTATTTAAAATTTATGCGATTTTTACTTAAAAAATGACCCCGAACCTATAAAATTTTGTCGTTCAAAGCCTGTTTAGTTAAGCTTTTCGCCTTGAAATGAGCAAAATAATGTTGTATAATATAAAATGTTATAATATTTGCTTATTATGGAGGGGCTATGGTTAAGGTTTCTTTGCTATTTATTTCTGTGCTAACGCTCTTTTGCTATATGATACCCGGCTTTATTCTTCGCAAAACAAAACTTATAGATAGCGGCTTTGCCAAGGCTTTTTCGGTATTTACGCTTTACGTTGCGCAGGTTGCTATGGTTATTCACGGCTTTTTGGTTGGATTTGACCTTAGCATTTTAAAGGGCATTTGCCTTGTTTTTCTTTTTTCGCTTTTAACCCATATAATTTTTTACGTTATTGCAATTAATCTTTTTAAAAAGGCTCCCGAGCGTCTTCGCAAGGTTCTGCGCTTCGGTGTCACCTTCTCAAACGCGGGCTATATGGGAATTCCCGTTATCAGCGACGTTTTTGGCTCTGAATATGTAATTTACGCTACTATTTACATTATTATATTTAATGTTTTTGCATTCTCCCTTGGCAGAATGATTTACACCGGAGATAAAAAATACATCTCGGTTAAAACTATTGTTTTAAACCCCGTTGTAATCGCCATAGGAATTGGTCTTGTGATTTTTCTTACTGGCGCAGGCGGCTTTGTAACCGAAATGCTAAACTCCGAGGGCTTGGTTTCTGAGAGCGTAAAGCTTATTTACAATATATTAACGGTGCTTAAAAATATGGTTGCTCCCGCATCAATGCTCATTATCGGCGCAAAGCTTGCCGAGATTGATTTTAAGGGCATTTTTAAGGACAAATATCTCTACCCGTTTTTAGCGCTGCGACTTTTTATTTTACCCGCAATAATCTGGGCAATAATGCGAATTTGCCTTATTTTTGGACTTATTGATGCAACCTCAATGTCCATTGTTTTGATTTTGTGCTCAACTCCCGCCGCGGCAATGACCACAATGTTTGCCGAGCTTTATGAATGCGATGCGGTTTATTCAGGAAAACTGGTGGCAATATCAACGGTGCTTTCGGTTATTTCAATGCCCACCGTTGCATTGCTTCTTCAAATATAATTAGGATGTGATTTTTTATGGCAATTCGTGTAGGAATTTTCGGTTACGGTAATTTAGGAAAGGGTGTTGAGGCGGCTATACGCCAAAACCCCGATATGACCTTAAAGGCGGTTTTCACCCGCCGCGACTCATCTACCCTTAAAATTAAGACAGACGGCGTTCCTGTTTTAAATATTGCCGATGCCGAACAAATGGTAAACGATATTGACGTTATGATTCTTTGCGGCGGAAGCGCAACCGACCTTCCCACCCAGACCCCCGACACCGTAAAGCTTTTTAACGTTATAGACAGCTTTGACACACACGCCAAAATCCCCGAGCATTTTGCTAATGTAGACGCCGCCGCCAAGGCATCGGGCAAGGTTGCTATTATTTCAGTAGGCTGGGACCCCGGTATGTTTTCCCTCAACCGCCTTTACGGTGGCGCAGTACTCAGCGAAGGCAAGGACTACACCTTCTGGGGCAAGGGTGTTAGTCAAGGTCACTCTGACGCTATTCGCAGAATTGAGGGCGTGCTTGATGCAAAGCAGTACACCATTCCCGTAGAAGAGGCATTAAAAGCGGTAAGAAGCGGTAGCGAGCCCGAGCTTACCACAAGGCAAAAGCATATAAGAGAGTGCTTTGTTGTGGCTAAAGACGGTGCCGACAAAGAAAAAATTGAAAAAGAAATCAAAGAGATGCCAAACTACTTTGCCGATTATGACACCATAGTTCACTTTATTACTAAAGAAGAGCTTGACCGCGACCACAGTGGTATCCCACACGGCGGCTTTGTTATAAGAAGCGGTAAAACAGGCTTTAATAAGGAGCATAACCACATTATTGAGTATAGCTTAAAGCTTGATTCCAACCCCGAATTCACCGCCAGCGTTTTGGTTGCTTATGCCAGAGCGGCGGTTAGACTTAACGGCGAGGGAGCGTGCGGCTGCAAAACCGTTTTAGATATTCCCCCCGCCTACCTCAGCGCAAAATCAGCCGAAGAGCTTAGAAAAGAATTACTGTAATATTTAAGGTTAAACAAAACCCGCCTTTAGCATCAGCTAAGGGCGGGCTTTATTATCCAAAATTATTCAGCCTCTTCAAAAACGGGTTCTTCCATATCATCGGGAACCTTACGGGCAATTGCAATAGGTGTTTGTTGGTCAGACTGATCTAAAGGATTATCACCAAACATTTGTCTTGCCATTTGAAGTGTAATATCATCGGTGGATTTACCTAAAATTTCAAGACCTAAATCGTTAGCATCAAGCATTACAACGTAGCAGCCTGTATGCTCGGCAAGCTCCTTACAAACCTTATCGGGCTCAAGAGGTGCCATTTTAGCATACTTGTTATAAGGGGGAATAACGTATTCGCCCGGTCCATCAATAGAGCGAGCCTTGGGACCTACAACGTTATAGAAAACGCCCTTAATACCAAAAGGCTTTGTAAATGCGGCGCAAATACAGCCTAAAAGAATTCTTGGAATACCACAGTCGCGAAGCGCAAGCTCCATTGTGTATGGACTGCCAAGACCAATACCGTAAGGCGATTTTGTAACAAATTTTACAAGGAACCTTGCAAGTGGGCGTGGTTTGATTTCATCAATATGAAAGGCTCTGCCCTGACTGATGGCAACCATTTTTTCGCTAAGGAAAATACCGTCACCCTCCTGAATATAGGGCATAACGTATTTATCCATAATTTCTTTAAGGTCATCACCCTTTACAACCACGTGGGTTTTAACAGGGTAACGTGCAAATTTACCAAAATCGGTGCTAACAATAAGCTTTTTGCCACGATTTGGGCGAAAAGAACTCATATCGGGTGTACTCATTTAAACATCTTCCTTTTTAAACGCGAACAAGCCGCGTGAATTTCCACTTTATTATTATAAACCTTTAGTTTATGGATTTCAACCCTTTTATTGCGAATATCTTTTATAATCTGCATCACTGCCAATTTTCAATAAAAAATTATTGTTTTTCGATAAATTTATATTGACAAACGAAATTTTATGTGTTATTATGTGCTTGTAAAAAATCTTTTTGATTACGGAGGAAAATAAAATGCTTAAAATTTCAAGTAGGGCTTCGGTTAATTTATCACTATTTATATCGGGCGTGTTTTTTGCAGTTTTGGCAGCAGTGGGTGTGTTTTTGCCCACAGTGGTAAAGGCTATGCTTAGATTTTCGGGCGAAATTACCGCAAGGGTAGAAATAACCGCTACCGATAATCTGATAGTTTTAGTAGCCGCATATATTCTTTTATTACTCGCAATACTTGCAAACATACTTCTTTTTGCACTGCTTTTACAGGTTAAGTGCGAAAATGTTTTTTCTAAAAAAAGCGTTAGTCTAATCAGGGGAATTTCTTGGTGCAGTATAGGCGTTGGCGCAATTTTTGGTTTACTAACCTATTATTTCACCCTTTCATCTGTAATAGCATTTGCGGCTTTGTTCCTTGGACTTTGCGTTCGAGTTGTTAAAAACGTTATTGAGAAGGCAACCGAAATTAAAGATGAAAACGACCTAACGGTGTGAGGTGCCAAATATGATAATTGTTAATTTAGATGTTATGATGGCAAAGAGGAAAATATCCCTAAACGAGCTTTCTGAAAGGGTGGGAATAACCCTTGCTAATCTTTCGATTTTAAAAAATAATAAGGCGAAGGCAATTCGTTTTTCCACATTAGAGGCGATTTGTGAGGTTTTGGAGTGTGAGGTCGGCGATATTTTAGAATACCGCCCCGAGGAATAAAGAAAGGTGTTTACTATGCAAAATTTTTCTAGTAGCGCGGTATATTCCTTTGATAAAGGGAATAATGAATTATTTAAAGCTCCCAGAAAATTTGATTTTTTAGATTCGGTTTGGAGTTGGATTTCTCTGATTTTGGGTTATGTTTTTTGCAGAGCTTTTCCTGTAATTTCCAAGCCGCTGTACAGCTTAATTTTTTTAATTCTGCTGTACTCCTCCACTACCGTAATGCTTGTTTTAAAAAAGGCTAAATTTGGTAAATCGGCTATTTGTGTGGGTCTTTCGGGACTGCTCATCTCTCTTTCAATGTTTTTATCGGGTAATACGGTAATTCACACCTTTGCCTTTGGTTACGCGTTTTTTGCATACTGCTACTATGTAGCGGTTGCAACCGAAAACCGCCTTGAAGGCGGAATATCTTCCTACATTTTAATTGATTTTTTAAAGGCGGTTTTGGTAATACCTTTTTCGGGAATGGGCGGAATTATCAGCGCCTTGTTCAGTAAGAAAAACAACAAGCTAGGCTCGGTTGTTGGCAAAATAATTTTAGGTGTTATAATAACAATTGTTCCAACAACGGTAGTTTTTTCCCTGCTTTCTTTTGATAGCGGATTTACAAATCTGTTTGGCAAAATTTTCAGCTTCAATTTGGGCGATATCATAAGCCAAATAGTGTCAATAATTTTTGCGTTTCCTGTAGGCGCTTATATTTTCAGGCTTTTTGTATCATCCTTTGATAAAAGCGCAAAGAAATTAGTTACGGTTGAGGGTTGTAAAAAAGTATCCAAAGATGCCTCATTTGCACCTATAATAACGGTGTTTAGCGCAACCCTTCCACTGCTTTTTATTTACGTTGTTTTCTTTATTTCGCAGTGGCAGTATTATGTTTCGGGCTTTTTAGGCAAGCTTCCCGAAAATTTAAACTATGCCACATACGCAAGAGAGGGATTTTTTCAGCTATTGGCAGTAAGCGCAATAAATCTTGCCGTAATAGCCGCAATTGGAATTTTTGCAAAAAAGGGAAGCAAGGCCGGGGATTTTGCAACCAAAATATTAAAAATCACAATTTGCGTTTTTACACTTGTTTTAATAAGCACGGCAATTTCAAAGCTTGTTCTTTATATTGATGAACACGGACTAACCCCCAAAAGGGTACACGCTTTTTGGTTTATGGCGGTTTTAACCTTAATTTTCATATTCGTTATTTTAAAGCAGTTCACTTATAAAATTAAGCTTATTCCATTATCACTTGCCGCTACCGTAATTATGTTTTTTGCCCTTGGCGTATCGGGAAGCGATGGATTTATAGCAAAATATAACGTAGACAGGTACCTGAACGGCAGCCTTGACAGAATAATCGTTTCGGATTTAGAAAAGCTTGGAGATGCCGCCGTACCGCAGTACGTTCGCCTTGAAAAAGAGCTTAAAGAGCGAGAAAAATCAATTTCGGAGAATAATTACTACGAATATACACAAAGCAAGGACGCCCACCTTCTTATTGATTTGGATACTTGCCTAAACGAATACACCCATAAGCTTTTAAACGAATACAGCCGCACTTCCAACTACGAATGGTATGAAATTACTTTACCAAAAATACTAGCCAAAGCGGCAATAAAGCAACGAAATATATAGTTAATAAAAATAACATGGCGGTAAGGGTTAATTAATAACCCTTACCGCCATGTTGTGGAATGGATTAGCGAGGCATTTTTAGTCAATCATAGAACCGTCCTCTGTGTTCCTCCCTTGTGTTTCGTGTGCCCTTTTTTACCTTTATTTCCCAGTTTTCACGCTAACCGTCCCCTGTGTTCTCTCAGAACCGTCCTCTGTCTTTGGATTGAAAATTTGATTAAAATAATTGTAATATTCATTTTTTTGAAAAAAGCGTTTTATATTTTGTGGGGTAGAATAAATACTTTTATACACATTTCTTTTAGCATGTTCTTCTAAAAGTTTATCGAAAGTTTGTAGGTTGTTTTCATCCTTGAAACAATTGAAAAAAATTATATCATGACTACATAAAGAGAATGATTTTTTGGAATTAAACACAATATCATATTGTACTCCATATCCAACTGATATTTCAAAACTTTCAATATCCGAATAGCTATAACTTTCAATTGAATTGCCAAAAATATTCTTTTTACTTATCTGTTCCTCATCTATAACAACTCCAGATTTTAAGAAAAAAACAGGATATATAAGAAATATACATATAAGCGTAACAATTAAAAATTTTTTGTTAGATTTTTTAAACCACTTAATTGTTTTAGTTGATATTAAAAATGAACTAAAAAATATAACTGAACCATTTATAAACGCTGTTATATATGTTGTTTTAGGCTCAAAAAACAATGATTCTGGATAAATAAATCTACCAAAAAACAAAATTATAACAAAATATATACAAGCTATTATAAAGAACAGCCCTAACTTCCATACAATGATATTATCGTTATTTTCACGTTTTTTGTTCAATCCAATCACTTTCTTTCAAAATATTATCTAGCACCAACAAACCCATATACAGGCATTCCATAATGGAACACAGAAGACGGTTCTCTGTGTTCCTGCCTCTTGGTCTCCTCTTGCTATGTTCTTCATTTATATTCCATAAACACATTTATATTCCATAAACAATAATATTATGGTGATTAAAAAAAATACAATTGAAAGAACTAAAAAACATATAGAAAGCAATTTTTTTTGATTTTTAAATAAATAAACAAAATATGATATAGATAGGATACAACAAATTACTATAACATATTTAAAATGGATATTCATTTTAAATAATCCTCCCTTTAATATGAATACTGCCATTTTACATCTCTACTTGATATTTTCACATTTGTTTTTTTGCAAAAGTAACTAAATCTTGTATTGCATTTGTGCGAGATGTAAAACTTTGCAAAAAGAACTATTTTAAATTCTCAATAAATTGACATGTTTGTTCTCCTGCAATTTCACTAAACAAAGTAAGCTTCTCTCGATCGTCCAATAATCGTTCTAATACAGTAGTTACAACAACCTCTTGTATGCTGATATCTGATTTTGACATATACTCAACCAACTCGCTTGCTTTTATTAACTCTAGTCGATTATCCTGAGGCGCATCTAATAAATTTAAGAGATATGGATTAAAAATATCGCCGAATATTAAATGTAAATATATTTCGTGAAAATCCGCCAAATGCTCTTCAATATCTTTTTTTAGGTTAGGAAAATATTGAATTAGTTTATTAACAATATCTACTTTCATATACTTATTTACCTCTTAATTTATCTTTCCAAGTACTGTCACCATAGGTATATTGTACCATATTGCCGCTTAAACCGTCAAGACTGCCTGTGGTATAAGCATAAAAGGTTTTGGAAAGAATATTACCTGCAGTATCATAATTATAGGTGACGGTTTTATTTAAATATGCATTGTTTTCTCGGGTTAGCTGATTCAAATAATCATATTCATATATTTATGCCGACTATTATGAGGTGCGGGTTTCAATCTTTGATTTATATCTGCTTGGGCTATGCCCCGTTATTCTTTTAAAAACGGTACTGAAATAATTTTGGTCATGAAAGCCAACCTGAAGCGCCGCTTGTTTTACCGAAAGACCTTCGTTTAAAAGCTCAGCGGCTCTTTGCATTTTTATGCGGTTAAAATACTCCATAATTCCAACTCCCGCATAGTGGGAAAAGGTTTTTTGTAGGTTTATCTCGCTCATATTGCAAAGGGCGGCAATCTCAGTAACGGAAAGCCGTTTTTCAATATTATTATTTATGGTTTTAATTATAAAGGCGTAGTTTTCGGCGCTTTTTGGCAGCTTGGAGTCGGCTAAATAACCGCCTTCAAGCTCCAGCAAAAAAAGCTCGAGCCTTTTAATATAAATTAGGTGGGCGTTGTCTGCCGTTTTAGGACCCACAATATTAAATTTTTTTCGCATTACAAAATGCTTTTTAACAAGCTCTAAAAGTTGCTTTACTCTGGAAAAGTTGCTGATTTCTATTACCTTATTTTCAAGCGCAGGTATGTTATTCCCCGAAAAGCTGAAAACTGCAATAGCCGAACCGCCGCTACCCATAGCGGTGATGCTATGAAACTGCATTGGACTGTGCAAAATAGCCTGACCCTTTTTAAGTGTGAAAATTTTGCTATCTGCCGCAACGCTTATCTGCCCTTCGGTAACGCACACAAGCTCCCAAAAATCGTGGGTTTCCCCCCTAAACCGAAACTCGGGACCGAAGGCTTGGCTGAATGCGGTATAAACTGATGTGATTACAGGGTTATTCTTTATTTCCAGCGAGCGATACATACCCTTCTCCCCCATTTTTTAAAGTATATAAATTCAAAGATTAATTATACAATTTTATATATACATTTTTGCAAAAAAACAATAAAATCAAGGTGTTAAGTGGATTATACCATTTAAACAAAATTTTGTCAACAAAGTATTTTCTTTGAAATTATTACACAAAAGGGGTTAAAGAATTATGGAAAACAAGCAGTTTAAGGTAATACTTATTGGCGCAGGCAGCCGCGGCATAATCTACACCAACCTTATGGCAAAGCTCCCCGAAAAGTTTAAGGTTGTTGGCGTTGCCGAGCCTACCAAAGCTACAAGAGAGTATATCAGAGAAACTCACAATATTCCAACTGAGAATTGCTTTACCACTTGGAAGGATATTTTGAACGTTCCCAAATTTGCTGACATTGCAATCATTGCCACTATGGACAGAATGCATACTGAGCCCTGCCTTAAGGCTTTAGAGCTTGGCTATGACCTTCTTTTAGAAAAACCTGTTGCACCAACCGCAGAAGAGTGCGCTATGATTTACAAAAAGGCAAAGGAATGTGGCAGAAAGATAGTTGTTTGCCACGTGCTTCGCTACACACCATTCTTCAGAACACTTAAAAAGCTTATTACCGACGGCACCCTTGGTGACATTGTTAATATTGAGCATATTGAAGGCGTTGGCAACGAGCATCAGAGCCACAGCTTTGTTCGCGGTAACTGGGGCAATGCCGACAGAAGTACCTTTATGCTTCTTCAAAAATGCTGCCACGACATAGACATTTTACAATGGCTTTTAGATAAAAAGTGCGAAAAGGTTCAGTCCTTTGGCTCTACTATGCACTTCCGCAGGGAAAACGCACCCGAAGGCTCACCCGAGAGATGTATTGACGGTTGCCCCGTAAGTGAAACCTGCCCATACAACGCAATGAAGCTTTACTATGACGCTAAGGGAAATCACTGGTTCCGTTGCGCCGCAACATCTACTCCCGCAGGTAAGGATACCGACGCCGAAGTTTTAAAGGCTCTTCACAACACTCAGTACGGTAAATGCGTTTACAAGTGCGACAACAACGTTGTAGACCATCAGACAGTTAATATGCAGTTTGAGGGCGGCACACTTGTTACCCTTACAATGAGCGCCTTTGCAATGGGCGGCAGAAGACTTAGAATTATGGGTACCAAGGGCGACCTTATTGCAAATATGAGAAAGCCAGCCAAGGAAGCATTCTATTTCTATGACTTCCAGACCCGAAAGGCCGACTACCTTGATATTGATTATTCTAATATCGGCGACAGCATTGTAGATGGTCACGGCGGCGGCGATAGCGGAATTATTCTTGACCTTTACAAATATTTAACAGGCGAGCTTGAGGCAAAGGACGTAAGCGAAATTAAAATTTCTGCTGAAAACCACCTTATTGTATTTGCCGCTGAAGACTCCCGCCTTAACAGCACAGTAGTAGACGTTGAAGATTATTACAAAAAGTACGATTTAATCTAAATCAAAGACTTGACTCAATCCTAAAAGCAATTTATTTATATACTTAAAAATAAAAGTGCCGAGAAGTTTTGGCTTCTCGGCACTTTTTGGCGCGCTTGAAGGAATTCGAATCCCCGACCTTCCGCTTAGGAGGCGGACGCTCTATCCTGCTGAGCTACAAGCGCATACGCTTTTTGTTAGGGCAAATAGTTTTTTGCCACGAGTAATATATTACATTAAAACTCACGATTTGTCAATCACATTTAGCCTATATTTTAAAGGTTTTAAAAAATATATCAACGGCGGTAAAATGTTTATCTGTTATTTAATTTCTTGCTCCAATTTTTCAAAATATTCTGTACTGAAAAATTCTGTAATGGTAATTTCCAATCCGTCACAAAGCTTTTTTATGGTGGCAATGCCCGGATTTCTGCTTTGATTATAAAATATAGATTTTACTGTGGTATATGGTACGCCCGATATACTTGCTAATTTACAAAAATTTAAGCCCTTTTCATAGCATAGTTCTTCAAATCTCTTTTTAACCGCTTCTGTTATATTCATAATATCACTCCTAATGTAAATATTTTATAACTTACATTAGGAGTCAATAGACTATAAATTATACGATTTACTATATATAGTCTATTAAAATCCGTCGAATTTTGAGGTGTTTGAAAATTCAATAATTTATGGGTTTAAGGCATAAAAATACCCCGCCGAAAAAATTTTCGGCGAGGTATTTTGCTTATTATGCTTTTTAAAATCAGCCTAATGCTACCATACTGAAAACGAGTGCGAAAAGTGCAACGGTTTCGCAAAGGCCTACAACGGTAATGTACTGTGAAAAGCCCTTGCCTGTTTCTGCCAAGGCATCGGCGCCGGCGGCACCTGCTTTGCCCTGTGCGTATGCCGAAAGAGCCATTGCAACGCCCGATGCAATACCAAGTCCAAACAAAAATGCGGGGTCGGCGGTGGCGCCCTTCATTTGCTGTGCCAAAAGAAAGCCGTAGATGGTTTGTGTTAAGGGTGCGCCCGCAAAAACGGTAAGAATAAAGGGTGCGGCTTTATTTTGTAAATAGCACTTTTTCCAAGCGCCTATTGCTGCCTGACCTGCGATACCAATACCAATGGCAGAGCCGATTGCGGCAATGCCCATAACCAAAGCTATTCCTAATTGTCCTAAATTCATAATTATTACTCCTTTTAAATTTATTCGAAAGGTTTGAATTTATGTCCGCTCCAAGACATATCTAAATGGGAAGAAAATTCCAAGGTGTTAAGTCTTATTCCGTGAACTATAACCGATAAAATGTTAAGTATCATATTAAGACCGTGACCGAACACCAAAAGAATGATGGCAATTATCATAAACATTAAATTGCCAAGCATTGGACCTGCAAGCTCGTTTACGGTTGCGGAGATTGCCGCGCCTGCAAGACCAACCGCCCAAAGGCGTATATACGAAATGATATCTGAAAATACGTTTACAACGCCAAGCAAAACCGAAACTATATTAGTAAGGCTAGATAGTATGGATTTTACAACGCTTCCTTCATAATTAGCAAAAATAAAGGTTAGTAAAAATCCCACGCCTATCAGGGCAATGGCTACCGTTCCAACGGGTATTCCCGCAATAACAAGCGAGAAGGTAAAGACTTCGGGGTTTACAACCAAGCTTAAAACAAGGTAAAACATTCCCACTAGCTGTAAAAGGGAGCCGATATCGCCAAGCATTTTAAGTGAGCCTTTATTTCTCATAGCTCCCATAATATGCGCCACCGAAAGCTGAATAAGAGCAAGCGCAAAGCAGAAAATCTGTAGGTTTTGCGAGGTGGTTAATCCCACGTCACCGCTGGTCCAAAACAGGTGCCAGATTTTATCGGCATTGACGTTTGAGATTACGGGGATAGATAGCTTTTGAAGCCAAGTGGGAAGCTGTTCGGCGGGAAGACCGCACCAAGTACAGGTTAAAAGTCCCCAAAGCATTGTTGAAAGACCAAAAAGTCCAATAAGCAAAAACATTGGCGAAACCTTGGTTTTATTGACAAGCGCCTTTATAATCGGCACTGCGGCAACCGCCAAAATTACAAGACCGTAAATACCGTCGCCGAAAATTATTCCAAAGAATATTAAAATAAAGGCTAAAAACCAACCTGAAATATCATACTCAAAGTATCCCGGTACGGTACCTAAAAAGTCGGTGAGTGGGTAAATAAGGCTTACAAATTTGTTGTTTTTAAGCTTGGTAGGAACGTTATCCTCCTCGGTTGGGTCTTCTATTAAAATTCCCCACGCGTTTTCCTTTGCCATTTGGGTAACACTATCTACCTTTTCGGCTTCAATATAGCCTTTAAAGTGGGCTACTGCAAATCTATCCGTCTTCGAGTCTGACATTTTTTCATCATTCATACCTGTAGCATAAATTTCAAACTCAATTTCCTTTTCACAAAGGGTAATAGCCTTTTTAATACCCAAAACATATTTAGAATATTCCAAAAGCTTTTCTTCGGCGGCATTAATTTTGCCTTCAAGCTCTGCCTTGCTACGCTTCAAGTTTTCGCTTGAAGCTTTAGGCATTTTAAACTCAAAACGTTTTACACAGTCAAGCTCTTCGGCGGTGCCGCCGACAACTATAAACCTAACCAAATCCTTAGTTTTTGAAAGCGGCAGAATAACAAGGCTGTCATTCAGCTTTTCGTACTCTGCTTTTGAAGCTTCGCAAAGCAAGAATTTTACGTTTTTGTTTGCTAACCGCTCTAATTCTTCGGGGTCTACCTCGCCCCAAGCCCCAATTCGCTCAAGCTCAACGCACACTGCAATAAGCTCATCCTTATACGCCTTTATATCATCGAAAAGCCTTAAGGAGTCTTCGGCAATTTTATGGGCTTTTTCATAGTCGGCTTCTAATTTTTCTGTGCCCTTTACTACCCTTTCACTTAAAATGGTGGCGGCTTTATCTAAAAGCTCCAATTTATCGTTAAGGGCGGCTAGCTTTTCACCCGAGCCTTCGGTTATTTCGATATGAATAAGTCCAAGACTGCGAAGCTTTTTTAGGGTTTCTTTTTTCTTATCCCCCATAATAATAAGGGAAACCTTTTTCATTGGTACTATCATAAGGCGCTAACCTGCCTTTCACTAGCCTCTGCCGAGCGAAGGGCTATTTTTCGTTTTGAAATTTTTGAACGAACAACGGCGGCAACCTGTTGGTCTGCCATATAAACACCGATTTTGCGAATGTTTTCTTTTGTTTCGGGGATTTTAACCTTTTCAAAAAGGTTTACCCTTTGAGAGGTAGAGCGAAGCTCAATTTCCAAAAGTCGCACCTGCTCATCTAACACTTCTGCCTCTAAGTCAAGCGACATTGCCCTTTCCATATGGTTTGCGGCAATATCCACCCAAAGGGGTGTTTGGTAGAGGTCGTAATCAGAGCGGGAAAAATCTGCCCCTTCAAAGGTTGGAATAACAACACCCGCTATATTACCCTCGCCCCTGCGAATGTTACTAACGGTGATTATTCCTTTTGGGAATTCAGATTCCGCGCTGAAAACCGATATCCATTCCTCAAAGCCTTTTTCAAGCTCTTCTTTCTCTTTGCGAACCGACTTAGCTTTAGCTTCTATTGAACGGATTTCAGCTTGAAGCTGTTGCTTTTTAAGTGTTAGCGTGGGCAAATATCTTTGATACATTTTAAGGGCGTCCTTTTGTACCTTTAACTCGTTTTTAGTTAATTTGATTTTTGCCAAAGCTACGCTCCTTTCTACTTAACAGGCCAAAATTCTTCAATAAGGTCGGATTTAATACCCGTTTCATCCCTATCGAAGCATTCAGCAAGTATCTCCCAGCCTAAATCAAGCGCCTGTTCAAGTGAAAGATTTACCGATAAATCCATAAGCTTATTTTCAAAAAGCTCGCCGTATTTTAAAAGCTTTTCATCCCAGCGGCTCATTGCAAAGCCCATATTTTTCTTTTCTACCGCTTCCTTAAAGGCGGAGTATATACGAATCATAGAGTCCATAAGGGCACGGTGGTCCTTACGGGTTTTGCCGTTTACGTTTTGCTTAAGACGTGAAAGCGAACCGAACGGCTCAATTCTGCCGCCCTTCAGATAATACTGACCCTCGGTAATGTAGCCTGTATTATCGGGTACGGGATGGGTTACGTCGTCACCCGGCATTGTAGTAACTGCCAAAACAGTAACCGAGCCTGAATCGGCAAAGTCAACCGCCTTTTCATAACGTGCGGCAAGCTGAGAATATAAATCGCCCGGATAACCGCGGTTTGAAGGCACCTGCTCACCTGTGATGGCAATTTCTTTCATTGCATCGGCAAAGTTTGTCATATCGGTAAGCAGTACCAAAACGTCCTTATTCTGAAGTGCAAATTGCTCTGCAACCGCCAAGGTCATATCGGGAATCATCATACATTCAACGGTGGGGTCGGATGCGGTATGAATAAACATAACGGTTTTACTAAGCGCTCCGCCCGCCGCTAAGGTGTCCTTAAAATAAAGAAAATCATCATACTTAAGACCCATACCGCCAAGCAAAATAACATCGGCTTCGGCCTGCATTGCAATTCGGGCAAGGAGCTGATTATAGGGCTCACCCGAAATGGAGAATATGGGTAACTTTTGTGAAACAACAAGCGTATTGAACATATCAATCATAGGGATATTTGTTCTAAGCATTCTGTTAGCCAAAATACGCTTGGTGGGATTAACAGAGGGTCCGCCGATTGGCTTTAGGTTATCGGTAAGGGCGGGGCCGTTATCCCTTGGCTCACCCGAACCGTTAAAAATACGGCCGAGCAAATCATCACTAAAGGAAACCTGCATTTCACTGCCTAAAAATCTAACCTCATCACCTGTGGAAACACCCTGACCGCCTGCAAAAACCTGAAGTGAAACGGTGTCACCATCAATTTTATTTACCGATGCCAAGGATTTACCAAAGCGAGTGGTGATTTCGGCAAGCTCATTATATTTTACGCCCAACGCCTTTACGGTAATAACACTACCAACGATGGATTCAATACGGTTAAAAACCTTATTCATTATTGCTCACCGCCTTTTAGTAAAATTTCTGCCTGCTTTGAAATACTGCCGTTACCCTCTTTATAAAGGGAGTCAATTTCGGCTTCTGCCTTTTTAAATTCAGCACTTTCAAATTCGGTATAGTTCCAGTCAATAAACCTTTGGCGCATACTGTTAAAAAAGGTTCTTGCCTTATCCTTATCGTTTAAGGAATATTCACTTCCTAAAACTGTTACCAGCTTATCGGTAACATAGCGCTGACGGTTGGTGCCGCAGTTTGCTTCGATTAAATCAAAGGAGTTTTGCTGCAGATAAACCGAGTCAAGCATATCGCCCTTAAGGTAGCCAACGTAATCGGTAACAGATGTTCCTTCCTCACCGACAACCTTCATCATAGAGCCGATTTCATCACTGAAAAGTAGAACCCCTTTAAGAAAATCGGATTTTTTACTATCAATAACGCAGTTATACTTTGACCAAGAAATAAGCGGGTCAATAGCGGGGTATTTTCTTGCATCGGAGCGCTCACGCGAAAGACCGTGGAATGCGCCAACAACCTTTAAGGTTGCCTGAGTTACAGGCTCTTCAAAGTTACCGCCGGCGGGAGAAACGGTACCGCCAATAGTAACCGAACCAAAGCTGCCGTCGTTAAGGCGAACATAACCTGCTCTTTCATAAAAAGCGGCGATATAAGATTCAAGGTAAGCGGGGAATGCTTCTTCACCGGGGATTTCTTCCAAACGACCCGACATTTCACGAAGAGCCTGTGCCCAACGGGAGGTGGAGTCTGCCAAAAGAAGAACGTTAAGACCCATTTGACGGTAATATTCGGCAAGAGTTACCGAGGTGTAAACCGAAGCCTCACGCGATGCAACAGGCATTGATGAGGTGTTACAAATAATAATTGTACGCTCCATAAGTGAACGGCCTGTTTTGGGGTCGATGAGCTCGGGGAACTCGGTTATGGTTTCTACAACCTCACCCGCACGCTCACCGCAGGCGGCTATAATAACAATATCTACATCGGCATATTTGGAAGTGGTATGCTGCAAAACCGTTTTGCCCGCTCCAAAAGGACCAGGGGTGCAGTAGGTGCCGCCCTTTGCAACAGGGAAAAAGGAATCTATAAGGCGAACCTTGGTTTCCATTGTTTCCTTAGGGGCAAGTCTTTCGCTGTAGCATCTGATAGCACGTTTTACAGGCCAGTTGAAGCACATTGTAAGACTAAATTCTCTGCCGCGCTCATCTGTAACAACTGCAACGGTTTCTTTTACTGTGTATTCACCCGCTTCGGCAATGCTTTTAATGGTGTATTTTGAAAGCATACCAAAGGGTAAAAAGATTTTATGAGTAAAGGCGCCTTCGGGTACGGTACCAAAATAATCACCCGCTCGAAGAATATCACCCACCTTGGCGGTAGGAGTAAACTGCCATTTCTTTTCACTGTCAAGTCCGTCGGCATAGTTGCCACGCTCTAAAAACCAACCCGCCTTTTCTGCCAAAACGGGAAGCGGATTTTGAAGTCCGTCATAAACCTGACCAAGCAGACCGGGACCAAGCTGAGCCGAAAGCATTTCGCCTGTGAACTCTACTTCATCACCGCATTTAATGCCGCCTGTCATTTCGTAAACCTGTATCTGAGCAACCTTGCCCTTAATACGGATAACCTCGCTTTTAAGGGCAACTCCGTCTACCAAAACGAAGCAAATTTCGTTCATAGAAACGTTACCCTCAAATTCAACTGACACAAGGTTACCGTTTATGCTTATAACCTTACCTTTATTTTCAGTCATTATTTAGCCTCCACCCTATCTCCACCTAAAATGGAATTGTAAATGTTTTTATATGCGGTCTTGCCAAGCTCCCTATTAAAGCAGCGCATACGAGAAAGTAGCTTTAATTTAAGCAAATAGTAAAATAAAAATTCACTTTTAAAGGTATCTGTTGGACGTAAGGACTCTAAAAATCCTAAACGATAGCTGTTAAGATAGTTTTCTGCCTCTAGCGGATTTTCAATATCCATTGCAGAGTTTACAACGCTTAAAACGGTATCGGAAAAGCTTTCATTTACCGCATTAAAGGGTTTGCCTAATTTTTCTGCCCTCAGCATAGCCAAGGCAAGTCTGAGCCGACGCTCGGCGTTGTTCCAAGTTTCCACCAAATCCACGCCCGATTTTTTTGCTTCAAGCGGCGGTGTAAGACTTAAAGAGGATAGCTCTGCCCACAGCTTTTTATTAAGAAAGCGGCTGCAAAGCTCTAAAAATCTTTCTTCGCTTATGGGAAGCGGCATAGCATCGCTTACGGCATCGAGCGATGGCAGCTGAGCAATTAAATAATATTCAGCCATAATTACTCCGCCTTTTTAAGAAGTTCCGCAACCTTGGGGCTTAAATAGCCCGAAAGCATTTTAACAACCGACTCTGCCGAATAATCATAATAAGCCGAGCCGTCATTAACCGCAATGCGAAATCCGCCGTCAAAATTATCGTTAGCCTTAAGGGTAACTCCCTTTAACATTCTTGCCTTTAAGGCAGAAAGAACGGTTTTTTCAAATTTTTCTAAAACGGAGCTGTTTAAAACAACCTCCAGCTTTTCGGTATCAAGATTTTTAGCCATAGCCTCTACTACGTTTGCAATGATTTCGGCAAGCGCATCGGAAGAATAAACGGCATTAACCTCATCACTTAAAATTGCGCCAAGCTCACGGGTTACGCTCTGCCTGAACGAAATAAGTAAATTTCTGCCCGCTTGAGTAATAGCTTCCTCACCAGAACGCTGATTTTTAGCGTTTTCGGCCTTAGCCTGTTCCATAATCTCTTTAGCCTTTTCTTCGGCGGCGGCAACAATTTTTTCTGCCTCGGCTTTGGCATTCTCCACAATAGCCTTTGCCTCATTTTCGGCAACCTCAACGCCATCCTTTTTAATTTTGTCAATAAGTTCGTTTAAATGTATTTCCATAAGGCTTTTCTCCTTTTATAAAATTTAAAACTAATTATAGTTATTATACCATCTTTCTCCTTCAAAATCAACATTTATTATGATTTTAACCGAATTTATTTTGACCATTTTTGCCAAAAACAAAACCGCAGAAAAATGAGGTTATTCACCCTTAAATCTGCGGCTTTTAAAACATTTTTATTTAATACTCATCTACTATAAACTGCTGAACATCGGCAACGGTTTTGGCGCCCGTAAAGGAAAAATCCTTTGCCGAAGCGGGAATATAGACCTTATTCGCCCTTTCAAACATTGGAAAATCCCCTGCCGTATCACCAAAGGCAACCACTTCGCCCGTTATAGAAAATTTTGTTTTCAAAAAATCGGTTGCAACACCCTTATTGGATGATTTATTGCAAAATTCAAGGTATTCTGAGTCCTCAAAGCAAACGCGAAGCCCCTTTGAAAGGGCAAGATTTTTTAACTGCTCAACATCTTCTTTAAGGGGATTTTTCTTAACAAAAACAAGCTTATAAATTTCCTCGCCAAAAAGGCGTTTTTGGGTCATAATATCCTCGGTTATGGGCATATTTTTCTCCCTGAGCGCCGCAAAGGGCATAAGGGTTTCGGTGTTTGCCTTATGGCAAATTTCGTTTGCCGCTATGGCGCAAACGGGGTTTTTATAAAGCAAACAGTTTTTATACATTATCTGAGCACCGTCATTACAAATAAAAACGGTGCGGTTAAGAAGGGGTGCCAAAAGTTTTTTAAGCACACCGTAGGGTCTGCCGCTGTTTACCGAAAAATACACACCCTTATCGGTAAGATTTATAATTTTTTGAATAAACTCTTTTGATAGCTCTTCCCTTTCCTTGGGGAACAGGGTACCGTCAAAATCGGTTAAAATAAGCTGTAACATTTTAATTTTTCACCTGCTTTATACTAAGCGAAATTCGTTTTTTGGGAACATCTACACCTATTACCATTACCTTAACAAGGTCACCGACAGTAAGCACTTCACTTGGGTGCTTAATAAAACGGTTACAGATTTCAGAAATGTGAACAAGTCCGTCCTGATGCACACCGATATCCACAAAAACGCCAAAGTCAATAACGTTTCTAACGGTGCCATCTAAAATCATACCCTCTTTAAGATCGTTCATATCCATAATATCACTGCGAAGCATAGGCTTTACAAGCTCATCACGAGGGTCACGACCCGGCTTTTTAAGCTCCTTTGCAATATCCCTTACGGTGGGCACACCAACCGAGCAAAGCTCTGCCATTTTTTCTATTCCAAAGGCTTCCAGCTTTTCTTCGATTTCACCGAGTGCGCCATCAGCAACATCTTTTGGCGAAAAGCCTAAATTTTTAAGCATTATTTCGGCGGCGGCGTAGCTTTCGGGGTGAACGCCTGTGTTATCTAAAATATTTTTGCCGCCTATAACTCTAAGGAAGCCTGCACACTGAGTAAAGGCTTTAGGACCAAGCTTTGCAACCTTTAAAAGGGTTTTTCTATCCTTAAATTCGCCGTTTTCCTCCCTGTAAGCTACAATGTTTTTGGCTATTGTAGCGTTAAGACCCGAAACGCGGGTTAAAAGGCTTGGTGATGCGGTATTAAGGTCAACACCAACGGCGTTTACGCAGTCCTCAACAACGCCCGAAAGGGTTTCGTTAAGCCTAGCCTCGGGCATATCGTGCTGATACTGACCAACGCCTATTGATTTGGGGTCGATTTTAACCAGCTCTGCTAAAGGGTCCTGAAGTCGGCGGGCGATAGAAACCGCGCTTCTGAGAGAAACGTCAAAATCGGGGAACTCTTCGGCGCCAAGCTTTGATGCCGAATAAACCGAGGCTCCCGCCTCATTGACCATCATATATTTAACATCGGGGTGCTCCTTAATAAGCTCGGAAATAAAAATCTCCGACTCCTTAGATGCGGTGCCATTACCAACCGCAATAGCGGTAATATTATTCTTTTTAATTAAAGCGGAAAGCTTTGCGGCGGCCTCCTCCTTTTTATTATGAGGGGGTGTGGGGTAAACAACGGTGGTATCTAGCACCTTGCCCGTACCGTCTACAACCGCAATTTTACAGCCTGTGCGGTATGCGGGGTCAAAGCCTAAGGTAACCTTATACTTAACGGGGGGCTGCATTAAAAGGGGCTTTAGATTTGCGCCAAACATTTTAATGGCCTGCTCGCTAGCCATTTCGGTAAGATTTGACCTGATTTCACGCTCTACCGACGGGAAAATAAGTCGGCTGTAAGCATCCTCGGCGGCGGCGGTTAAAAAGGCGTTATACTCTGCCTCACACTCGGGCAGACGGTTAATAAGAATTCTTAAAGCCTCGCCCTCATCGATTTCAACCGAAGCCTTTAAAAATTTTTCCTTTTCGCCACGGTTAATTGCCAAAATACGATGACTTTGGATTTTATGAACAGGCTCTTTAAACTCGTAATACTGACGGTAAACGCTATCCTCCTCGGTGGCGGCTTTAGATGTAACAAAGCCACGCTTATTTATAAGCTCCTTTAAAAGACGGCGGATTTCAGCGTTGTCGGAAAGCTGTTCGGCAATGATATCGTTAGCGCCTGCAAGGGCATCCTCTGCCGAATTTACTTCCCTTTCAGGGTCAATAAATTCTGCCGCAAGGTCGGTTAAGGCTTTGCCCTCACCACCCTTTAAAATAAGCTCTGCCAATGGCTCTAAGCCCTTTTCCTTTGCTACGGTGGCACGGGTGCGGCGCTTTTGCTTGTAGGGACGGTATAAATCCTCCACTTCCGCTAAAGTAACCGCCGCTTCAATCTGCTCTTTAAGCTCATCGGTAAGCTTGCCTTGCTCGGTAATAGATGCAATTACTTCCTGTTTTCGCTGCTCTAAATTTCTTAAATATTGCACTCGGTCTGCCAAGGTTCTTATCATCTGGTCATCCATAGAACCGTGCATTTCCTTACGATAACGGGCAATAAAGGGCACTGTATTGCCATCATCAAGCAGGGTTATTATGTTTTGCACGTGATCCTCACGAAGTGATAATTCCTTTGCTACGGTTGTTACAATATTTTGCATAAAAATAATCTCCTTAAAACAGTTTTCCACAAAATATATTATACAGCAAAATCACCTCAAAGTCAAATTGCGTAATACGGATTAGTTTCTCTGCCAAATAAATTAAAGCAAATACTGTTTACGGCTTTTTGGTTTATTTTTTAATTTATTGTAAATTTTAAAATTTTCGGAAAGTTTTCAGGGCGGTTTTTTAAAAAAGATTTTTTTAAAAAATAAGGTGGTTACAAGGCTGTAACTATCTAAATACTTGACTTTTTTGTGGAAAAATGTATAATACAATTATAGATTTTCAAACGCAAAATTGAGTTTTGTGTTGCCATTTGCAACGGCACTCAACATATTGTGTATTTTGCAAAAAAACAAGCAAGGAGGCTTTAAAAAATGCTTGGATGGGTACTTTTTAACGATAAGGATTTATGGCTTCGTTTTACCATGTCGTCAACCGGCTCGGTAGAAAAAACTTCCTATTCGCTGGGTGGCGCTCTAACCGATTTTACCGCCGTTAGCCCACAGATTTCCGAAAAGCTTTTTTTAATTCTTCGCAAGAAGTTTGTTGCCGATGTTTCTTCAAGAATTGACACACCCACAATGGGTGCCTATGTACCATTTTTGCGCAAGGCGCTTGAAACAAATCCTTACCTTTTTATTTATCTTAAATTCTACGCCGAGTGCCTTATTTTAAGCTGTGATAAAAGGGATGATTTAGAGCCCGTTTTGCGTAGCTTTTTGTGTGATGAGGTAGCAAACGAATTTTTACCGAATATGCTTTTAACCAACGATGCCGACCAAACCGCCGAATGGCTTGGCAAGGTTATTGGCAGAGATATGGAATTCCGCCGCAGTCGCACCAAGGCGCAGATTGAGGACATTGTATCCCCCGACAGCAGCCTTGCAAAGTACACCCCCGCGCAAAGGCTTTATATTTTAAAGTGTGAAAATTCAAGCGGTTTAGACGGTAGCTTTAAAATGCAAATTGCAAGTGAGTACGATTTTGAGCGAACTGCAAATCTTGGCACCGTAAAAGCATCGCTAATTAACAACGCCAGTACCGTTTTGGCAGAGTATGAAATCAATAAACCCGATGACCTTATAGCGCTTGAGCTTTTCCACACCGTAACAAATCAGCTTCCCATTAAAAAATGCCGTTGCTGCGGCGAGTATTTTGTGCCGTCGGGCAGAAGCGATAGCGAATATTGCAGTAGAATAAGCCTTGGCGAAAATAAGCGTTGCGCACAAATTGGCGCTATGCGCACATTTAAGGGCAAGTACGCCGAAAACCCAATCTACGCCGAGTACAACCGCGCCTACAAGCGTAACCATTCAAGGCTTCGCAACGGCAAGCTGTATGATGAGGAGTTCAGAGATTGGTCTGCTGCCGCCAGAAGAGCAAGAGATGAATTTATTAATGAAAATAAAACGGTTGAGCAATTCAGACTTCGCCTTACCGAGCTTGAAATTGATTAAAAAAATCGGAAGAAGTGAACGCCCACACCCCGTGGGGCAGTATTTCCTTAAAAACGTGAAATTTTGGCACAATAATACGTTAAAAAGCCATAGTACGCGACAGCGTTACTATGGCTTTTTGTCTTTTCTTGTACTCAAAATTTTCGTTTTAAGGTGCTTTGCAGTTTCGTAAGAACTAAAAATTTACTGTATTTAAGCCACAAAACGTAGAAAGGCTGTCGCCTTTCGAGGCTTTGGGCAACAATACAGGGAATTTTGTTCGAGAAACAAATACTTCCCTACGGGGCGTGGGCGAAAACTTCTTCCGATTTTTATTTGCACATTTTTGGCTAATCAGGTTTTGTTAGAAAACTCCCATTCCTTTTCGCGTTTGCCTGTTTCAAACTGGGTGGTAGAAAGCTTCCAATCCTCATTTTCACGGAACTTTTTATTAAAGCTCTTACCTAAAACACCCTTTTGTTCTAAATGAATATAGCAGGCGCGATCACAGGCACGACCACAAATAGAAGCTCTGTAAGAATGCTTTGCAGGGGGATAAAAATAGATATTATTCAAAATTTCCTTGGCCTTTTCCACATCAAACTGGGCGGTACCGTTGATAATTTCCATTCTATCTACAAAATCGGCAAAGGCTTCGGGTGGCATAAAGGGGTTCTTGCTTCCGTTAGCGCCGTTGTAATAAACCGCGCAACGCCAAGTATCCAACTCGCCTTCACTACTGATAGCGCCACCGGGGCACGCCTTGATACACTCGCCGCAACCGTCACAAAGCTTTTCTGTGAAAAGTGGTGTAGGCTCTATCTCGGCATCGGTTAAAATAAAGCAGTAGCGTATAAAGGGACCGTAATCTTTGGTGAGCAGTGATCCAATCATACTCTTTTCACCCAATCCGCACTGCACCGCACAGTTGAGAAAATCAATTTGATTTTCCACCTTTACACCGTGAATAACGTCGGTATAGTCCACCTCGGGATTAGTAGTACCCTCTTCATTTAAAATCAAGGGGCTTTTACGCTGAGGGATGGCATCAAAGCCTTCCTCCTCAACCAGATTTGCCACGTTGATAAGTGCTAACGGCATAACAGTTTCTTCGAGATTTTCTACGGCCATGGTGGTGTATTGATAATAGGTAGTTCCCTCTTCAATGCCGCGATAGATACCGCGAAGAACTCTAAAGCCCAAACCGATAACGGTTTTAGTTTGAGGGAATATTTTAAAAATGGGGTCTTCCTTATCAAAACGGCTTGCGGGAGCAAATCCAACAAGGTCGGCATCGTAACGTTTAGCACATTCTATAATTAAATTTTTCATAGTTTGCCTTCCTCCTTAAGATGATGATAGCAAGCGGTTTCGCACCCTTTACCGCAAAGACAGGGCACATAACCAAATTGAGTATCGGGAAGGAAATTAAGCTCAGGGTAAATTGCCTTTGCACTTTCAGCGTCAAAACGCTTTTCACCATTCAAAATAGCCTCACGCTCAGGATTATCTTTTAAGGTTTCCTCTGTCATAAAGGGGTTGGATTTATGTGCGCCACGGTAATAAACACTACACTGCCAACTATCTACGCCATTTTCACCAATAGCCTTACCGGGACAGGCGTTTATACATTTGCCGCAACCGTCACAAAGGGTTTCGCCAAACGGCTCGTCAAACTCTAATTCTAAATCGGTAATGATATATACCCATCGCATAAAGCTGCCATACTTGGGAGCAATAACCTTACCGTGCAAGCCTGCAGCACCCAAGCCGCAAACCTGCGCCGCTTTATTAAAATCAATAATTACGTCGGGTACCGGTTTACCGGGTTCAACTGCCTCAGCCAATTCTAATTCAAAAATACGGCTAACTTCAGGGTTGGTGGATTTATCGCCCTTGATTTTAAAACCGGGGATACTGCGCTGTAGGCAGGCATCATATCCTTCGTTTTCAATTATAGCGCCCATCTTCAAAAGGAAGATTTCTGCAAAGGTTTCATCTATGTACTTTACGCCCAAATTGGTGTAGTTATAATACTGCACCTCATTCTCCATAGCTTGATACAAGCCACGTGGGATTTTAATACCAAAGCCTATAATAGATTTGGCATTTGGCAAAATGAAAAAAGGATTTCTCTGAGCGGGCTCATTGCGAAGCAATTCTACATTACCTATACCGCAAACAGTAGCGCCCAGCTCTTTAGCTTTAGCTTTAATATATTCTGCGTTCATCTTATCGCTCCATTTTCCAGGTTTTATTGCCCTTGCGTAGCGGCTCTTTAAAGCGACCTTCCATACAGCCGCCCTTCTTCTCAAGCATACTTACACAACCACGTATGCATCCGCCGCATTTTGCCATATTGTAGCCTACCCAGCTTGGAAAATATTTCTCAAGCGCAGTGTAAACCTTCATAACCTCTTTTTCGTTTGCCTCATCGGTCACGCCTTCTAAAAGGTCAAGCATTCCGTTTTCGTTTTTATCAAACACTTCCTTTGGAACAAAGGGGTTGAAGTAACGACCGCCGTGGGTGTAGAAGGCATAGCAACGCCACATATCAATATCGGCCCACTCGCAGATTTTACCTGCAAGATTAACGGTGATCTTTTTATCGGAATTGATGGGAGGAATACATCCGCCGGGACACTCTCTCACACATGCGCCACATTTACGGCAAAGGGGTTCGCCGTTATACATTTCATCGTACTCAAGCTCGGCATCGGTGAAGATAAATGCCACACGCTGTAAAGGACCAAATTCGGGTGTGAGAAGCATTTTGCTCCAACCAATTTCACCCAAACCGCAGGCTACAGCTGCCAAACGGAATTGGAACTGTAAATCCGGTGGGCTTTTGCCATCGCCAACCTCACGGGTGAACTGCACACTACGGTGGTGAGCAGTCTTGCCCTTGGCGTGTTGGCTTACCTCAATCTGCTCCTCAGGTGATAGGGTGTTTCCGGGAGAGCCGTCCATATCGGACACTACTCCTCTGGCGCCTGTGTTACGGTAAATAAATGCTTCATAGCCGGCATCCTCAATTACCTTACCAACGTGATAAAGCACTGCGGGGGCATAAATTTCATTAATACCGCCATACGCCATTGACGGATACTGATAAAACTGAGTACCCTCTTCAATGCCGCGCTGTACACCGCGTGGTATACGGAACACAAAACCAATAATACTTTTTACACCGGGGAACAATCTGCGGGGATCCATCTCCGGTGGCGCGCCTTCAAAACGGCTGATTGGACCAATGCCACAAGCATCGGCGCCTGCCTCTAAGGCGGCTTGCTTGATCATTTCGCTGGTTAACATCATACTTCCTCCAATTTGATCATTGCTTTTTCAAAATTTTCATACAGTAATTTATCTTCTTCTACCCTACTTTTTAAAAGAGAATTTTCTAAAAGGTAGGGGTAAAATACTCCGGAATGATTGGGCTCTAAAAGGTCGGTAAGGCTACCAACGTAGCCTTCTCTTATATACGCTTTTAAAATGCGTAGCGGCATAGGACTTACGCGGGTTGCCAGTTTAACCGCTTCAAAAAGCCCTTCATAAAGGCAAATATCTTCAGGGCGGATAAAGGAGCTGCGCTCTAAAATTGATTTGGGACGTTGCTTTAGGTGCAAACGGCATAAGCCTTCAAAGGAATAGCCGTTATCCATCTGCGCGATTTCCTGCTCGTGAGCAACCAGATTATCGTGAAATACGTGGGCTGAGCAATAATTTAAGCAACCGCTGTTGGCAAGTCCGTAAAGCTTTTTGCCTTCGGCATCACACCACGCTTTAAGCTTGCGGATAGCGGCAAAATCACGGTTTAATTCCCTTTTTAAATAAAAGCTATCAAAAAGGTGCTTTACGTAATCCATTCCCTCCACCGTTCCGATGCTCATATTCACCGAAGCGCGAACCTCTAATTCCTTAAAATTTTCCTTAATAAATCGCGCTATTAAAGGTGACGTGGTGGTAACTGATGAAATGCCATATGCAGTTTGCAAGGTGTCAATGGTATCACCAATGCCCCCAAAAAAAGCACGGGACTGGCTATCTTTTCCGTAACACATTGCATTAAAAAGCAAATTCAAAGAAATACCCGCCTTTGAAAGCCTCACTAAATCTTCCTGCTGACTTATTTGAGCCTCTTCGGGAGTAAGCCCTTTTTGCCTTAATTGACTGTTACGACCGTTGGGATAATCGGCCCAGGAAAAATAAACCTCTTTGATTTTTTCCTTATTACGAATAATTTCGTCAATAAAAGGGGCGTTTTGACATTGATATCCTAAAGAAAATTTCATTTCATCCGCTCCTTTCCACTATTGATTTTACAACAAAAGACTGTTATAATGTATAATAAAAGAAGCGCAAAATATAACAAAACAAAGAAGGTGTGTTAATGTCGCTTACCCAACTTAACCCCCATATTCGCTACGCTTATCACTACAAACTCCCCATTATAAGCCTAGATAGCCGTTGTTACGATTGCCGATTGTTCTTTTTTAAAAAGGGGCGCGGCAGATTGATGGTTGAAGGGAAGGAATATCACTTTTCAAGCGAAACGGCAATTTTTATTCCACCCGGCACAAGATACCGATTTTACATGGAGAATGAGCCTACCTCTTATTTGGTTTTTAACTTTGATTTAGTGTGTGATTTTGCTCATTTTGAACAATCCCTTGGAACGGCGCAGGCAGAAGAGTTTGACCCTAAAAAAATGCTGCATTACCAACTGCCAATGGAATTTTCTAATCCCATATTTCAAAAAAATCCTCAGCTTTTTGAGTCTTTGGAAAAATGCACAACCGATTTTTTAAACAAACCGCCATATTATAAGGAGGTTTGCTCTGCCCGAATGAAGCGTTGCTTATTGGCTTTGTTGCAATGTGAGGCGGCTCTGCCCAACTCATCGGCGATTCGCAAAATCACCGATTACGTTCAAAGCCATTATTCCGAAGCTTCACTTACCAATGAAACAATTGCCGCCCATTTTCATTACCACCCTTATTATATAAGCAATCTTATGAAAAAGCATACCGGTAAAACCCTTCACCAATATTTGCTAAGCTACCGAATTCGACTTGCCAAAAACCTTTTAATTACCACCAATACCGATATTGGAACTGTTGCTTGGAAATGCGGTTTTAATTCCTCTGCCTATTTTATTAAAATTTTTAAAAACCACACCGGACTTACCCCCGGTGAATACAGAAAAAAGAATATGGAGAATTTTTAATTATGAAATTAAGTATTACAAAAGCCGGCTTTTGCCCCGTTTTATAAACAGAACGTTTTAAGTGCGCCTTTATAATGATTGTTGTTTGTCGAAACGCTTGAAAGCGCTTCGACAAGCCGCTTTTTAAGCGGATATAGCAAAATTAAATTCTATGATTTAATTTTGCTGGGCATTCATTGCAATGGGTATGGGCAAATTTTCAAAGAAAATTTGCCGCAAAATCAAAGATTTTGTGTCGAAACAAGTTTGTTTCGACTAACCATAACCATTATAACCATTGACGACCAATATCGTCACGGTAAGGTTTTTAAGATGAAGCGCCATAACGACTCGCCCGAAACCTTTACCCTTGATGAGCCTTACGAAATATAACAAAGCTTAAATTTTGATTTTAATATATACCCGTAGGGGGCTCTGTAAAAAACAGTTTAAAAAATCCGAGGTTCGCGGTTAAACGTGAGCCTCGGATAATTTTTACTTCAAATAATATTAAAATAAGAATAAATACGCTAAAAATGAGGCTTTTAGGGTATAAAAACCAAGCCTATCGGCTTGAATAAAAAATCCGCCGACAGAGTCAACGGATTTTTGGGTAGTTTGAACTTAATGACACGAATTAAATGTGCCTAAAAACCCAAAATTATTTAAAATTACTTACTATGATTTTAACTATAACAACAATTGCTGTAACAATAATCAACGACCATCTTGTTTCCCAAATAAAGCCTTTAGCAAATTCATCTTTTTTGTGTTTTATATGCGAGGCAATAATAATTGGAATATACAACGGAACAAATAACAAACAATTTTCAATTTTCAAAAAATCAGGATTATAAATAATTATAACCACAAGTAAAAAAACAAGATAAAA
>JAFSDM010000004.1 GCA_017436225.1 Clostridia bacterium
CAAAATCTAGCGTTTTGTTCTTATCCGTTTTACCAAGTTTAAAACTTGAATTGTCGGGTCCTTTTTTTCATCGTTGTTTAATTTTCAAGGTTCGTTTCCGCTACCCTTTCTCAAGGGTGCCCAAATATAATACCAAATTCGAACCCTTTTGTCAACACCTTTTTTAAAAATTTTTTAATATTTTTTTAGGTTTGTGCATAAGTTAATCAAATGGCACTAAATATTGTAGTTTTTTTAGCAACTTTGTTTAAAGGCGAAATTTAAAAATCAAACAAACCCTTGATTTTTAGTGTATTTTGCAACAAAAAATGAGCAAACTGCCATCACAACAGTTCGCTCATTATTTTTAAAAGTTTCTTTTCACGCCTTGAAATTTGCACCTGTGTCATACCCAACAGCCTTGCGGTTTCGCTTTGGGTTTTGCCCGCAAAATACCTAAGCTTTATAAGATTTTGATCATTTTTTTCAAAACGAGAAAGTATTTGATTTATGGCAAGTCGATTTGACACCTCATCTTCGGCACTTTTAGAAACGCCTACGTCTAATTCTTTAATTTCACCGTCTTCATTCAGATAGCTGAGTGAAGAAGGCGGTACGGCTGCCGAAAGAGCTTCGGCAGTTTCTTCGACACTTACATTTAACGCAAGGGCGAGTTCCTTTACTGTTGGCTCTCTGCCCCATTTAACCCTTAGCTCATCTCGCACTTTGGTGGTACGAAGTGAGAGTTCCTTTAAAGAGCGAGACACCTTAATTGCACCACCATCTCTAAAAAGGCGCTTTATTTCGCCCAAGATAACCGGAACTGCATAGGTTGAAAAGCAAAAGCCAAGCTCTTCCTTAAAGGCGTTGGCAGCTTTTACAAGGCCAAGGCAACCCGCTCCGTAAAGGTCATCATACTCAACACCCCTACCCTTGAAGCGTTTACAGCAGGAATGAACAAGCATTAAATTATTATTTACCAACTCTTCCCTGTTCATATTAGATTTTTATAGACAATACTTTTTTCATTATTACGGTTGTGCCTTTATTTGGCTTTGAGGATACCTTAAGGTAATCCATAAAGCTTTGCATTACCGAAAAGCCCAGACCTGAACGTTCGCCGCCTACCGTTGTAAAAAGCGGTTCCAAGGCTTTATTTACATCATCAATACCGCAGCCTGTATCTCTTATTCTGATTTTAACACTACGATTTTCATAAATTTCTGCAGTTATGTAGACATTACCGATTTCGTTTTTATAGGCGTGAACGATGCTGTTTGTTACCGCTTCGGAAACGGCAGTTTTTATATCGCTCAGCTCTTCCAAGGTTGGGTCTAACTGAGAAACAAACGCCGACACCGCAAAACGCGCAAAGCTTTCATTTGCTGAGCGTGACGGGATTTTAAGATAAAAACTATTGATTGGTTTCATTTACTAATTCCTCCATTCCTATTTTTGCCAGTCGTTCCATACCGGCGAGTTTCATAACCTTACCTATGCCCGGTGAGGTATTTACTATTGCGAGCTCGCCACCTAGTTCACTGATTGTTTTATATCTGCCCATAACAAGACCTATTCCTGAGCTATCCATAAAGGAGACGTTTTTAAAATCTAAAACGAGTAATGTTGGCTTGTTATTAACCACTGCATCATCAATAGTTGTTCTGAGTTCTGCTGCAGTGTGATGGTCAATCTCTCCGTTTAAAAAAGCAGTAATTACTTCGCCTTTTGCTACAATTGATACCGACATTTTAAAATTCCTTTCTTTTTTTATTTTATTGGCTTATACATAGATAAAAAACAAAGAACAAGCCTTTTAAAATATTTTAAGGCCTGTTCTTTGCAAATAAAACAATATTTAGTTGTCGATTTTTATTTTTTAAAGTAGTTTAATGCCATTTGCCTTATATCTGAGGCGAGATAAAGCGAACCACAAATTAAAAGCGGTGCATTTTGTTCAATTGCTGTTTTAGCAGCGACCTCTAAGGCAGTTTTGTAATCCATTACGGCTTCTACCTTAGCACAGAACTCTTTTGCCAACAAAGCAAGTTCCTCGGCGGTTTGAGAGCGTGGATTTCCATTAACCTTTATGGTATAGACAGCTGATGAACGGGATGCTATTTTTTGAACCACGGCAGAGCAGTTTTTATCTGCCATCATTCCAAGCAGAGTTACGGGGGTAAGGCTATGCTTATCTAAATAGTTTGCCAAAACCTCAGCTCCGTTTTCATTGTGAGCGCCATCTAAAATTACTAGTGGCGATTTTGAAATGACCTCAAGCCTTGCAGGGAAGACTGTTTTTGAAACACCATTTTCTATTGCATTAACAGGTATACCAAGTTCTAACGCGGTATTTATAACCGTTACCATATTTTCAACTTGATGCTCACCCGCCAGATTAACCCTTACATTTACATTGTTGTAGTTAAACTGTGAGCTAAAGGGCTCTAAAATAAGATTTGACACTTTCAATACATCGGCAATAACCAGCCTTGAATTTTGCTCCTCAGCCACATTTTTTATAACCTCAAGCGCCGTTTTATTTTGTAGAGCTGAAGTTACAACTAAAGAACCGCACTTAATTATTCCGCACTTTTCAAGGGCGATTTTTTCAATGGTATCACCCAAGACTGCAATGTGGTCCAGCGCTATTTTGGTAATTACCGTTGCAAGTGGTTTTTTGATTACGTTGGTACTGTCTAATCTGCCGCCAAGACCAACCTCAAGCACTACTACATCACACTTTTGTTCCGCAAAAAAAGTGAACATAACCGCAGTAATAAATTCAAATTCGGTTATATTATCCTCCAGCTCGTTCTCAACTAAAGGCACAAGCTCTGCGACCTTTTCTGTAAGACGTGCTAAATCGGCTTTTGAAATGTATTCCCCGTTTATTTGAATACGCTCCCTGAAATCTACAACAAAGG
Source organism: Clostridia bacterium (assembly GCA_017436225.1). Taxonomy (GTDB): domain Bacteria; phylum Bacillota; class Clostridia; order Oscillospirales; family Acutalibacteraceae; genus UMGS1279. The sequence continues at coordinate 2,907 of JAFSDM010000004.1, forward strand.
GCGAAATAAAAAGTCCTGTTTTTTTGCCCGACGCTATCATTATATTTGAAAGAGCGGTTGATGTTGAACCTTTTCCGTTAGTACCCGCAACGTGGATATACTCCAGCTGATTTTGGGGATTGTTAAGCCTATTCAAAAGGGCAGTTATACGCTCCAAACCCGGTTTTATGCCAAATCTGTTTAATGAGTGAATATAATTTAAGGCTTGTTCATAGGTCATAATTTTTATTTCCTTTATATATTACTACCCTACCCCTAATTTTTGATTAAAGGTAGGGTAATATTTATTAGAATTTTATTTTACCGAGCGGAGTTTCCTCCATAAGCAATGTTTCCTGTGAAAGTTTTATTTTATTAAGTTTTCTAAGATAGGTAAATAAGAACATACAAGAAAGCCACAAGGTAACAAGTATTACAAAAATTCTTAATTCCACAGATGCAAAAAGAATTACTAAAATATCTACAACGACATTAAAAGCAAAACAAAGCAAACTGGCTCTCAGCTTTAATTTGCGGAAATGTTTTTTAAGTAACAACATTTTTTCTTCATGTTGTTTTTGCTTTTCGGTCATTATTAACCGCTCCTTTTACATTTGTTTCTTAATATCTTCAATACCTGCTAAAAGATTTTCGATTTTTTCCAAAACCTTGCCCAGTTGTTCTCTTTGCTCAGCTACAACCTTTTCGGGTGCTTTTGCAACAAAGCCGGGATTGTTAAGCTTCTTTTCAAAGAACTCTTTATCTACATTAGCCTTTGCTAAATCCTTTTCCAAACGCTCTAATTCCTTGGAGAAATCCATAAGCTCTTTCATAGGAATATAGATAGTTGCGGCATCGGTAACAACAGTTACGGCTCCGTCGGGATTATAATTTTCGGTAAGCTCAACCTCAGAAGCTGAAGCAAGACGCTCAAAAAAGGCTGCACAACTTCCAAAGATTTCTGCCTTTTCGCTAACGATAACAACCTTAGCTTTTTTGGAAGGTGGAACGTTCATTTCGTTACGGCGATTACGGATTGCGCGAATAGCATCCATAACCAAATCCATTGCATCTTCTTCTGCAGGGAAATTAAGCCTTTCATCATACTCACACCACTTGGAAATCATAATTGATTCGCCATCATGAGGAAGAGCAAGCCAAATTTCTTCTGTAATAAATGGCATAAACGGATGAAGAAGTTTAAGAGTATTGGACATTACGTAAACCAAAACGGCCCTTGCTGTGTTTCTGGCATGTTCATCTTCACCATTAAGACGAATTTTTGCAATTTCAATATACCAGTCGCAAAATACATCCCAAATAAAATCATAAAGATTTTGTACAGCAATACCAAGCTCAAAATTCTCAAGTGAGTTTTGAACGTTTTTAACAAGCTTATTGAAGCGACTGATAATCCACTTATCCTCAATCGCAAGATTTTCCGGAATGTGTGGAGCAGGCTCATTCTCATCTAAATTCATAAGAATAAATCTGTTTGCATTCCAAAGCTTATTTGCAAAATTACGGCTTGCTTCAATCTTTTCAGGAAGGAAGCGCATATCATTACCAGGGCTATTACCCGTTGCAAGAGAAAATCTGAGAGCATCTGCACCATATTTTTCAATAATCTCAAGTGGATCAATACCATTTCCAAGAGATTTAGACATCTTTCTGCCCTGTGCATCACGAACAAGTCCGTGAATTAAAACTGTATCAAACGGAACCTGACCTGTATATTCAAGCGCAGAGAATATCATACGAGATACCCAAAAGCCGATAATATCATAACCGGTAACAAGTGTGTTTGTTGGATAGTAATGTTTAAGCTCTTTTGTTTCATCGGGCCAACCCAAAGTTGAGAAGGGCCAAAGTGCAGATGAGAACCAGGTATCAAGTGTATCTTCATCCTGCGAAACGTTTTTACTGCCACATTTTGAGCAGGTGCAAACGTCAGCTTTAGAAACGATAACCTCACCGCAATCAGCGCAGTACCAAGCGGGAATTCTGTGTCCCCACCATAACTGGCGTGAAATACACCAGTCGCGTGTACCATTCATCCAATTAAGATAGTTTTTTGTAAATCTTTCGGGAACAAATTTAGTTTCGCCTTTTTCAACTGCTTCAATAGCAGGCTTTGCAAGGGGAACCATACGAACGAACCACTGTTTAGAAACCATTGGTTCAATAGTACGGTGACAACGATAGCAGGTGCCAACTTCATGTTTGCGAGGTTCAACCTCTTTAATATATCCGCCTGCTTCAAGATCTGCAAGAATAACCTTTCTGGCTTCACTTATTGTAAGGCCTGCATATTTACCGCAATCAAGTACCTCGGGCTCATTTTCGGTTGCTCTGCCGCTTGCAATAAGCTCATCTGCAATCTTTTTATCCTCAGCGCCTGTAAGACGTCCATCATATGTGAAGGTGCGAACAATTGGAAGGTTGTTTCTGAGTCCAACCTCAAAGTCGTTGGGGTCGTGTGCAGGTGTGATTTTAACAACACCTGTACCCTTTGTCATATCTGCATGCTCATCACAAACAATGGGAATTTCTTTATTAAGAAGAGGTAATATTACGTGACAACCGTGAAGATGCTTGTAACGTTCGTCATCTGCATTTATTGCAACGGCAGTATCACCAAGCATTGTTTCAGGACGGGTTGTTGCAAGCTCCAACTTCTCGCCCGTTTCCTTTACGGTATAAAGAAGATGCCAAAATTTGCCATCCTGTTCTTCATACTCAACCTCTGCATCGGAAATAGAAGTATTACAGCAGGTACACCAGTTAACCATACGGTTACCTCTGTAAATTAAATCTTTTTCATATAAACGACAGAAAACCTCATTAACGGCTCTGCTGCAACCCTCATCAAGAGTAAAACGTTCTCTTTCCCAGTCACAAGATGAACCTAATTTTTTAAGTTGTTCAACAATTCTGCCGCCGTATTGTTCTTTCCAAGCCCAAGCTCGCTCTAAAAAGGCATCACGGCCTAAATCTTCTTTGGTAATACCTTCTTTGCGCATTGCTTCAACAATCTTTGCCTCAGTAGCAATAGATGCGTGGTCGGTACCGGGAAGCCAAAGAGTATCAAACCCTGACATTCTTTTCCAACGGATGAGAATATCCTGCAGGGTGTTATCCAAGGCGTGACCCATATGAAGTTGACCTGTAATGTTTGGTGGTGGAATAACAATGGTATAAGGTTTTTTATTTTCATCTACCTCTGCATGAAAATAATTACCCTTTACCCAAAAATCATATATTCTGTCCTCAACCTCAGAAGGGTTGTAGATTTTCGCAATATCCTTCATTAAAAAACCTCCAAAAATTGCTTTAACATACAATACATTTTATCATATAACTATATTTTATTTTTGTCAATATTTTAAAAGCAAAAATACATATATTTCCTTTAATTTTCAGCCGACCAACGAGTAATAATACTATTGTCAGCTAAATAAATTGCTTGCGTTTGTACGGTTAATAAACCAGCGACCGAGAAAAAATAGATAATATCAAGGCTATTTTACATTCTGATCGTCAGTTCATATTAACCGATATGGCTGACGATTATCATTTGCAGTAATTACAAAAATGTTTTCTAAAGAAATTAAGAAAACTAAAATTTAATTTCAGGCAAATGAGATATAAGGTGGGCGGACATTGGTCTGCCCACCTTTTTTATTAAATTAAGCTGATTTGTTCAGCTTGTTCCTCTGCTGTGGGCAAACTACCTGCGGCGGGAAGCGTTTTAGTGCGATAACGATGCGGTTTATTAAGTCTTCCTTCGGTATAAACTTCTACGCTGAACACTCTTTGACCTTTTTTCTGGGTCATAACTGCCACGCCGTTATTATTACGGGTGGTTTTGGTGGTTAAAGCAGCACTGTGTAAAAGCAACATTCTACCGTTTGAAGAAGAAATAAGGATTTCACCGTCTTCCTTTAAAGATACGATTGAGTGCAAGGTAAATTTATCACAAAATGCTCCAATAAGTTTTTTGCGGTTTGTTTTGGTATAGTAGGCAGAAAGGTCTACCTTGGAAACACGACCGTTTTCAAAAACAAACAAGAGTACGCCTTTATAATCGCGGGTGCGAACCATTGCAAGAGTGGTTTCACCATCCTCCATACCAAGCTTTGCAGGAATATAATCACCAAGCAGACTTGCTTTTCCGTCGCCAAAATCGCCCGCCTTTGCTTTATAACACTGACATTTATTGGTAAAGAACAAAAGCTCATCGGCATTGGTGCCCTCTTCGGCAAGGATGATTTCATCCCCCTCTTTAAGCTTTTGCTCACCGCTCATTCTAAGCGATTGCGGAGTAATTTTTTTGAAATAACCATCACGGGTGAAAAAGAAGTGTACGGGTGAATCATCAATCGGCTCATTGTCCTCTTCATTATCCATAACGGTATCATAAAGAATAACGGTTTTACGGGGCTGAGCATACTTTTTAATAACCTCTTCAAGCTCCTTAACCATAATTTTGTTGACTCTTGAACGACTTTTTAAGATATCCTCCATATCGGCGATTTCTTCTTCAAGACTTTCAACATCTTTTAGCCTTTTAAGAATATACTCGCGGTTTAAATGGCGGAGCTTGATTTCTGCAACATATTCAGCCTGAATTTCATCAATACCGAAGCCAATCATAAGGTTTGGCACAACCTCTTTTTCCTCTTCGGTTTCGCGAACTATTTTTATGGCTTTATCAATATCCAAAAGAATTTTGGAAAGACCCTTTAAAAGATGAAGCCTGTCCTTCGCTTTATTAAGCACAAAATAAACTCTGCGACGGATAGCCTCAAAACGGAATGCTATCCATTCGGTTAAAATTTCCCTTACACCCATAACCTTTGGTGTACCTGCAATAAGAATATTAAAGTTGCAAGAGAAGGTATCCTGTAAAGGAGTTAATTTAAAAAGGCGGTTCATAAGCTTGTCGGGGTCGGTGCCGCGTTTTAAATCTATAGCAATTTTAAGACCCTTTAAGTCGGTTTCATCACGAATATCGTTAATTTCGGTTATCTTTTTAAGCTTTGCAAGCTCAACAACCTTTTCAATAATCGCTTCGGTGGTGGTGGTGGGCGGAATTTCGGTAATTTCTATGCAGTTAGAAGATTTATCGTAACTGTAAACACCCCTAACCTTAAAGCCGCCACGACCTGTTTCGTAAATATTGCGCATTACATCTTTATCATAAAGAAGCTGACCGCCTATTGGAAAATCGGGGGCTAAAAGAGTATCCATAACGTCTGCTTCATCATCCTTGATAAGAGCGATGGTGGTTTTACAGACTTCCTCTAAATTGAATGGGCAAATAGAGCTTGCCATACCCGCCGCAATACCCATATTGGAATTTACCAAAACGGTTGGAAAGGTTACGGGGAACAAGGTAGGTTCCTTCATTGTGGCATCATAGTTATCCACAAAATCTACCGTATCTTTATCTATATCGGCAAAAAGTTCTGCCGCAATTGGAGCGAGCTTTGCTTCGGTATAACGTGAAGCAGCGCACTGCATATCACGCGAATAAGCCTTACCAAAGCTTCCCTTAGAGCGAACAAAGGGGTGTAAAAGCGCGGCGTGACCCTCGGATAGACGCACCATAGTATCGTAAATTGCGGCATCACCATGGGGGTTAAGCTGCATTGTTCGACCCACGATATTAGCGGATTTTATAGTGCCGCCGTTTAAAAGGCCCATAGTGTACATTGTATACAAAAGCTTACGGTGTGACGGTTTAAAGCCATCAATTTCCGGAATAGCACGCGAAACAATAACGCTCATAGCGTAGGGCATAAAGTTTGATTTTAAGGTTTCACTTACCTTTTGTTCAACAATTGTACCTGCACCTGCAATATATGCGTTTGCTTCAGATTTTGGAGCGGTAGATTCGGTTTTCTTTTTTCTTGGAGCCATAAGTTTTTAAAATCTCCTTAAATTAAGTAATATGAAAAATATATTTAATAGATTTATTAACTAATATCCGCTTCCTCTAGATAGAGATAGCCGTTTTCAGAAATATATTCTTTTCTTCCTTGTAGGTTATCGCCAAGGAGCAAATCAAACATTTCGCTGGTTAAAGCTGCATCCTCGGGCAAGATTTTAACCAAACGTCGGGTTGCGGGATTCATTGTTGTAAGGTTCATCATATCGGGTTGATTTTCACCAAGTCCCTTTGAACGCTGAAGATTATATTTACCGTCGCCTATTTTATCCAAAATCTCTTTTTTCTCATTTTCATCATAGGCAAAATAGGTCATATCTTTAGTGTTTATTTCATAAAGCGGTGTTTCTGCAATAAATACTCTGCCACACTCAATAAGGGTTGGCATAAGGCGATAAATCATTGTTAAAATAAGGGTGCGAATATGGAAGCCGTCAACATCGGCATCGGTACATATTATAATTTTGCTCCAACGAAGATTATCTAAATTAAAGGTAGATAAATCTTTGCTTGTTTTACCCTTTACTTCAACACCGCAACCAAGAACCTTGATTAAATCGGTTATGATTTCGCTTTTAAAAATTTTATCATACTCTGCTTTTAAACAGTTTAAGATTTTACCTCTAACCGGCATAATAGCCTGAAATGCGGCATCACGGGCAAGCTTACAAGAACCTAAAGCCGAATCACCCTCAACTATATAAAGCTCACGCTCGGCAATATCACGGCTACGGCAATCTACAAACTTTTGAACGCGGTTTGCCATATCTGTATTACCTGTTTGCATTGTCTTTTTAAGGTTAAGGCGTTCACGCTCACTCTTTTCGCGGCTACGCTTGTTTATAAGCACCTGCTCGGCGATTTTTTCAGCTTCGGCGTGATTTTCTATAAAATAAATCTCCAACTGATGGCGGAAGAAATCCACCATTGCTTCGTAGATGAATTTATTGTTAATAGCCTTTTTGGTTTGATTTTCGTAGGAGGTTTGAGCCGCAGAGGAGAATGAAGAAATTATAACTACCAAGCATTCCTCAATATCAGAAAAGCCAATTTTGCTTTCGTTTTTCTGATATTTGTTATTTTGCTTTAAATAGTTATCAACCATAGCTAAAAAAGCACTGCGGACTGCCTTTTCGGGCACACCGCCGTATTCAAGCCAGCTGGAGTTATGATAATATTCCTTTAAGTGTACCTGATTTGAAAAGGCAACGACGGCTTTAATTTTCACCTTATACTCGGGTTTATCGGGTCTGTCCCTACCTACTCTTTCGGTTTGCCAAAGCTGAATGGGGGTAAGTGCTTTTTCTTCTATAAGTTCCTTTGCATAATCCAAAATGCCGTTTTGGTAGCAAAATTCATAGCTTTCAAACTTACTGCCAACCTGTTTTTTCAGAATAAATACTACACCGTCATTTACAACTGCCTGACGCTTTAAAATATCAAGATAATATTCGGTGGGAATATTAATATCGGTAAATACCTCTAAATCGGGCTTCCAACGGGTTTTTGTACCTGTATCCTTACCTGAATAGGGCTCCTTTTTAAGGCCGCCGACATTCTGACCCTTTTCAAAATGGAGCTTATAAATAAATCCGTCGCGCTTACTTTCAACATCCATATATTCCGAAGCGTACTGAGTAGAGCAAAGACCTAAACCGTTAAGACCGAGTGAAAACTCATAGCTATCGCCATCGTTGGTGTTATACTTACCGCCTGCATACATCTCACAGTAAAGAAGCTCCCAGTTGTAGCAATTTTCACGAGTGTTAAAATCAACAGGAATACCGCGGGCGAAGTCCTGCACCTCAATAGAGCCATCCTCAAAGGCGGTTACAATGATTTTTTTACCATAACCCTCTCTCGCCTCATCAATGGAGTTAGATATAATTTCAAAAACCGAATGTTGGCATCCGTCAATTCCGTTTGAACCGAAAATAACCGCAGGGCGTTTGCGAACTCGGTCGGCACCCTCCAGCTTTTGAATACTGTCGTTATTATATTCCGCAGTCTTTTTAGGCATTAAAAAATCCACCTTTAAATATAATTATACAAATACTATTTTACACTATATTTTGGGTTTATGTCAAGGGATTTTTCCTAAATATGGCATTAAATAAGAAATAACATAAGAAAAAACGCCTTGCATAATAACTGCAAGGCGTTTTAATGTTTAATAAGATTTGATTTTACTTTAAATCTAATTCTTCGACGGTGGCAGGGGTAAGTCCGTGAGAGGCTAAAAGTTTAACAAAAGCATCTTCATCGGCTATACGGAAAACCATATAAGCCTTGCCGTTTTGGTGAGTAAAGAGAGAATACATATACTCAATTGCAACATCACCGTCGGACAAAAGACTGAGTAGCTCCGAAAGCCCTGCGGGTTTATCATCAACAGCTACAACGGTAACGGGGGTCATAGAAAGAATATTGCCGTGTGAAAGCAAAACCGAGGTTGCTTTTTCGGCATCATCTGCAATAATTCTAAGCACGCCATAATCAGCCGTTTCGGCGATGGAAATAGCCCTTAAATTTATATGATTTTCTGCTAAAAGTTTAGTAATTTCAGCAAGCTGACCGGTTTTATTTTCAAGGAAAACAGAAATTTGATTAACACTCATTTGTGCAGCCTCCAATTAAATTTTTCTCTTATCAATTACTCGAACCGCCTTACCTTCGCTACGTGCGATAGATTTAGGCGCTACAAGCTTAACCTTTGCATAAATGCCAAGCATTGTTTTAAGTTCGGCAACCAATGATTTTTCCATTTCGGTGATTTTACCTAAGGAGTCTGAGAAGAGCTCAGGAGTCATTTCAACCAAAACTTCAAGTGTATCAGAATGATTAACTCTATCCACAACGATTTGATAGTTTGCGGCATAGCCCTGCTGAATTAAAACGGTTTCAATTTGTGATGGGAATACGTTTACACCCTTAACAATAAGCATATCATCACTTCTGCCCATAGGTTTGCTCATCTTAATGTGGGTACGACCGCAAGAGCATTTTTCACGGGTAAGTACACAAATATCACGTGTACGATAGCGAATCATTGGAAAGCCCTCTTTAGTGATACAAGTGAATACAAGCTCGCCCTTAGAGCCTTCAGGAAGAACCTCGCAGGTATCGGGGTCAATAATCTCGGCAATAAAGTGGTCTTCATTAATGTGCATACCCGATTGCGCTTCACATTCAAAGGCAACGCCGGGACCTGTGATTTCGGTAAGTCCGTAAATATCGTAGGCTTTAATATTAAGCTTATTTTCAATATCACGGCGCATATCTTCACTCCACGCTTCTGCACCGAAAATACCTGCCTTAAGCTTAATTTGGTCGGAAAGACCTTGCTCGTGAATGGACTCTGCAAGATATAATGCGTAGGAAGGAGTACAGCAAAGAATTGTAGAACCTAAGTCGGTCATAAACTGAAGCTGACGCTCGGTATTACCTGAAGACATAGGGAGGGTTAAACAACCGACCTTGTGTGAACCGCCGTTAAGACCTGCGCCTCCTGTAAAAAGGCCGTATCCGTAGGCAACCTGACAAACATCCTCTTTAGTTCCGCCAACTGCCACAATGGCACGCGCACAACAGTCTTCCCACAAATCAATATCGTTTTGGGTGTAAAACGCAACTACGCGTTTGCCTGTGGTACCCGAAGTAGACTGAATTCTAACGCAATCTGAAAGGGGGGCACCCAAAAGCCCGTAAGGATAGGCGTCACGCAAATCAGCCTTAGTTATAAAGGGAAGCTTTTTAAGGTCATCTACGCCTTTAACATCATCAGGTGTAACGCCCTTTTCTTCCATCTTTTTGCGGTAATAAGGCACATTATCCCAAACGTGTCTGATCTGCTTTACAAGACGTTCGTTCTGCCACTCACGAATCTGCTCGAGGGAGGCGGTTTCAATTTCGGGTTGATAATAATTGCTCATTGGCTTTTGCACTCCTTTGGTGAAATATTTTCGCCGTTTAAAATTTATTCAATTGCTTTGCCAAGGGCAAAGGCTTTTTTATTAAGCTCAAGGAATTTAGGGGGAACACTGCTTTCAATGGCTTTATTCCACTCATCCTCGGTAAAATCAAAATACTTGGAAAGAATACCCATAAGCACTATATTTACAGCCTTGGCGGAGCCTGCCTCCTCAGCAAGAGAAAGCGCATCCACTGCTACAAGGTCAATACCCGCCGCTTTGATTTTTTCACTTAAAGCTTCGGGGTATTCCTGAGCGCCTGTAATAACAGGCATTGGATTGATTTGCTGTGTGTTAGTAATAATTTTGCCATCAGGTTTTAAAAATTCGGTATAACGGGCGGCCTCCAGCATTTCAAAAGAAACAATAAAATCTGCTTCGCCCTTATCGATAATCGGAGAATAAACCTTATCTCCAAAGCGGACATAGGTTACAACACTACCGCCGCGCTGACTCATACCATGAACCTCTGATACCTTAATATCATAGCCCTTAGTAAGAAGCAATTTACCCAAAAGTTTTGAAGCAAGAAGACTACCTTGACCGCCAACGCCAACTATCATTACGTTTTTAGTTTCCATTTTTATGCCTCCTCACCGCTTTTTAAAGCGCCAAACTTACAAAGCTGCTTACAAACACCGCAACCTGTGCAAAGGGTGTTATCAATAACGGCTTTACCATCCTTCATACTGATTGCAGGACAACCGATTTTCATACACATTTTACAGCTTTTGCATTTAGCTGTATCAACTACAAGTGGTTTATTATATTTAACGTATTTTAAAAGTGCGCAAGGACGGCGAGAGATAATAACCGAAGGCTCCTCAGCTGCAAGCTCCTCTTTAATAGCGGCATCACATTCGGCAAGGTCATAAGGGTCAACAACACGAACACGCTTAATACCAACAGATTTACAAAGAGCCTCAAGGTCGATTTTTGATGCGGGGTCGCCCTTAAGATTATAACCTGTTGTGGGATTTTGCTGATGACCGGTCATACCTGTAATAGAGTTATCTAAAATAATAACGGTAGAATTTGAACTGTTGTAGGCGATATTTACAAGACCTGTTATACCTGAATGCATAAAGGTAGAATCGCCAATAACTGCAACCGATTTACCGGAAGTTGCATCATTCTGAGCCTTATTAAAGCCGTGAAGACCTGACACAGAAGCACCCATACAAACAACGGCATCAATAGCATTAAGTGGAGCAACTGCACCCAAGGTATAACAACCTATATCACCAATAACGGTGATTTTGTTTTTAGAAAGGGTGTAGAAAAGTCCGCGATGGGGACAGCCTGCACACATAACGGGAGGACGGTTAGGAATAACTGCATCCACCTTTGCGCCGATTTGTGTTTTAACGCCAAACCTTTCGGCAACCATATTTTGACTAATTTCGCCAATATTAGAGAAAATTTCCTTACCTTTGGGGTTAAGACCCAAACTGCGGCAATGGGTTTCAATAAATGCATCAAGCTCTTCAACAACCACAAGCTCATCAACCGAAGCGGCAAAATCTAAAAATGATTTTTCAGGCATAGGCCAGATAAGACCAAGTTTATAAACGGGGTATTTATTACCAAAAACCTCCTTAACATACTGGTAAGAGGTTGAAGAAGTAATAATGCCCATTTTATTACTTTCGCCCTTTTCAATTAGGTTAACAGATGCAGTTTCAGCATACTCTATTAAATCTTTGGTACGCTGTTCTACAACGGGATGACGGAGCTTTGCATTGCCCGGCATCATTATGTATTTCTGAGGATTTTTCTCATAAGGCTTGCTTGCCTCTACCCTATCTCCCTGCTCTACAACACTTTGAGAGTGGGAAACGCGGGTACACATTTTTATAAGAACGGGGGTATCAAACTTTTCCGAAAGCTCGTAAGCAAGCTTTGTAAAGGCAATCGCCTCGGCAGAATCAGAAGGCTCCAGCATAGGAATTTTAGAGCTTAAGGCATAGTGTCTGGAATCCTGCTCATTTTGTGAAGAGTGCATACCTGCATCATCGGCAACGGCAATAACCATACCTGCATTAACACCTGTATAAGAGATGGTAAAAAGTGGGTCGGCGGCAACATTAAGACCAACATGCTTCATACCGCAAAAGCTTCTTTTACCTGCCAAAGCGGCACCAAAAGCCGATTCCATAGCAACCTTTTCATTAGGCGCCCACTCGGCGTAAATTTCACTATATTTTGCTACATATTCTGTGATTTCGGTACTAGGGGTACCGGGGTAGCTTGAAACAAAGCTACAACCCGCTTCATAAAGACCGCGAGCAACTGCTTCGTTACCTAGCATTAAAGTTTTCATAAGAAACTTTCCTCCAAAAAATAAATTACTATAAATTATAACATAAAGCCAAAGGGTTGTGCAACCTTTTGGCCCTATTTTTTTGTGTTTTTCACAAATTATTCGCCGATGGAATGCTTGGAAGTTACTGTAACCTCTTTATCATAGCAAGAGAAAACCTCTTCAACCCGAGATTTATCGGGCTTTTTGGTAAGTAAACTTACCACGGGAACAATTATTAAACCTGCCAGCATACAGAATGCACCTGCGTTAATAGGTGACTGTAATATGGTGGGGAATGCAGATTTAATAAGCATATTGAGAATCATAAATACTGTTGAAAAGATAATGTTGACCCAGACTGCCGCCTTTGTGGTGCGCTTCCAGTATAAGCCGTAAAGGAAAGGTGCAAGGAATGCGCCCGCCAAAGCGCCCCAGGAAATACCCATAAGCTGAGCTATAAAGGTTACATTGGACTGATGCTGCATAATTGCAATAAATGCGGATATTGCAATGAACACAACAATCAGAACACGCATTATAAATACCTGTTTTTTCTCGCTCAGGTTCTTTGCTATTTTACCCTTAATAAAGTCAAGAGTAAGGGTGGAGCTAGATGCCATAACAAGAGAGGAGAGGGTTGACATAGAAGCCGAAAGCACAAGAACAATTACCACACCAATAAGAATGGGTGAAAGATTAGAAAGCATATTAGGAATAATGGAATCAAAAATAACAGAACCATCTGCAGAAAGGTCGGGGGTAAAGAGTCTGCCAAAGCCGCCTAAGAAGTAGCAACCGCCCGCAACTATAAGTGCGAAAATTGTTGAAATAACGGTACCCTTTTTAATAGCGCCCTCATTTTTAATGGCATAGAATTTTTGAACCATCTGAGGAAGTCCCCAAGTACCAAGAGAGGTAAGAAGTACAACACCTAAAAGATTTATTGGGTCGGGACCAAAGAAGGATGAAAGCTCGCCTGCCTCAATACCTGCGGCAGAATCGCTAATTGTACCAAGCTTACTTAACGCATCACTAAATCCACCCTGACTATTAAGCACTGCAACTATAACTGCAATAATGCCTACAATCATTATAACACCCTGAATAAAGTCATTGATTGCGGTAGCCATATATCCGCCTGCAATAACATAAACTGCGGTAAGCACCGCCATTATTATAACAAAGTATGCGTACTCAACCTGAGGGAATGCCATTTCAAACAGACGGCTGAGACCATTGTAAAGGGATGCGGTATAAGGAATAAGAAAAATAAATATAACTGCCGAAGCAAGCAGCTTTAATCCGCCGCTTTGGTAACGCTTTTCAAAAAACTGGGGCATTGTAGCGCTATCTAAATGCTGGGTCATAACACGGGTTCTGCGACCAAGCACCTTCCAAGCAAGAAATGAGCCTAAAATAGCATTTCCTATGCCTGCCCAGGTGGCGGCAACGCCGTATTTCCAACCAAACTGACCTGCATAGCCAACAAAAACAACTGCCGAAAAATATGATGTTCCGTATGCAAAAGCGGTAAGCCAAGGACCAACACTTCTTCCGCCTAGAACAAAGCCGTTTACATCGGTAGAGTTTTTGCGGCAATAGAAGCCAACACCTAGCATTACAGCAAAAAACACAACTAACATTGTAATTTGTACAACCATTTTGATCACCTTTTTTAAATTTTTTTACTAAGGTAAACTTTTTATCTCCACAGTAAGATTTCGGTTTAAAGTGGTGCCGTGCACAAACATCGCTTTGCTGAAAGGTGTGCTGTGTTTTGCTTTTAAAGTTTAACCTGTTATTTGACTTTCAACCAACCTGCCCTTGCAGTATTTTTCTCTAAGGGCGGGTTTTTCAATTTTTCCTGTCGGATTACGAGGTACCTTTTCAAAGAAAATCCTTTTGGGTCTTTTATATCTGGGTAATTCTTTACAAAACTCATTGATTTCCTCTTCGGTACAATCCATACCCTCTTTAATTTCTATAATTGCGGCGGTAATTTCACCAAGTCTTGTATCGGGAAGACCAATAACCGCAACATCTTTAATTTTATCATAAGCGCGCAAAAAGTCCTCAATCTGAACGGGATAAATATTCTCACCGCCCGAAATAACAACATCCTTTTTACGGTCTACAAGGTAAATAAAACCATCCTCATCCACCTTTGCCATATCACCTGTATAAAGCCAACCGTTTTTAATTGTATCGGCTGTGGCTTCGGGGTTTTTGTAGTAACAGGTCATAACACCGGGACCTTTTACAATAAGCTCTCCTACCTCACCATTCGGCACCTTATTACCTTGTTCATCTACAATATCAACCTCCCAAAGGTAGCCTGCTTTACCGATTGCGCCAACCTTGTGAACATTTTCAACGCCAAGATGCACACAACCGGGTCCGATTGACTCTGAAAGACCGTAGTTAGTATCATACTGATGATGTGGGAATATTTTAAGCCAACGGTTAATAAGGCTTGGGGGTACGGGCTGAGCGCCTATATGCATAAGGCGAAGCTTTTCAAGATAGTAGTCATTCAAATCAATACTGCCTGACTCAATAGCATCAAGCAAATCCTGTGCCCACGGTACCAAAAGCCAAACTATTGAACATTTTTCTTCACTTATTGCGCGCAAAATCCACTCGGGCTTAACGCCGCGAAGAAGTACCGCCTTACTTGCCGAAAGAAGCGAACCAAACCAATGCATTTTTGCGCCTGTATGATAAAGGGGCGGTATGCAAAGAAATACGTCGTCACGCTGCTGAGAATGATGTTTTTGCTCGGTACGGCAAGAGCTGATAAGCGATAAATGCTTATGCAAAATAGCTTTTGGGAAGCCTGTTGTACCGGATGAGAAGTAAATTGCGGCGTCATCATCCTCTTCAAGCGCTACAGGTGGTGGATTAGAAGAACAGTAGCTCATAAGTTTAAGGCAATCTTCACTGTACTCAGGCGCATCGCTACCAACGTAAAAAATCATTTTAAGTCGGTTAGGCTTTGCGGCAATGGGGTCAATTCGGCTTATAAACTCATTACCGAAAATCAAAACGTCCACATCGGCTAAATCTAAACAGTAGGCAATTTCATCTTCAGAATAACGGAAGTTCATAGGAACAACTGTGCAACCCGCCTTTAAAATACCAAAATAAATCGGCAACCATTCAAGACAGTTCATTAAAAGAATTGCTACCTTATCACCTTTTTTTAGACCGCGGCTTAAAAGAAGATTTGCAAAGCGATTTGCTCTGCGGTCAAAATCAAGCCAAGTAATCTCTCTGCGATAGGGATGCTCGGTATTTGTACTTTCAATAAGATTAAATTCCTGCCAAGTAACAACCTTATCTCTTTCCTCGGAGGGGTTGATTTCAACAAGTGCAGTGTCACTGCCGTAAAGTCGGGCATTTTTTTCTAAAAGTTCTGTAATTACCATTGTTTTCTCCTTAAATAAAAAAATCCCCCTGCAATAATGCAGAGGGCGAATATGTTTCGCGGTACCACCTCAGTTTGTTGATTTTAATAAATCAACCTTAGCGGACAAAAAATCCAAAGCTATATCGGGCTAACCCGTCTTTTCCTACTAACAAAAGCGTTCTGAAAAGCCGCTTAGAAGGGTAATTCAAAATAAGACGTTTACAGTTTTGCACCAAACAACTGCTCTCTGAAAAAGTGGACTTATTTCTACTTTGTCTTCATCACTGCGTTTGAATATTCACTTTAGCACATAAAAGCGCTAAATCAACTGTATGATAGTCTAACACATAAAACCATTATTGTCAAGAGAATTTTTTAAAAATTTAATTTTTTATAAAATACTCAAATTTGTATTGACAAAATTTTAAAAACGGTATAATATAGTTTTAAAAACTAGATAAACTAATATCAGGAGCGAACTATTATGAAAAACACAAAACAAAAGCCTTTGCAAACGCTGGGCGAAGAAATATCAAACTCTGTATCGCACGGAGTTGGCAGTATTTTATCAATACTTGGAACGGTTATTTTAATACTGCTGGGAGTAAAGGAGAAAAGTTTAGCCGCTATTATATGCGGTGCTTTTTACGGCGGAAGTCTTATAATTTTATACACCGTTTCTTGCCTTTACCATTCATTAAAATGCAATATGGCTAAACGAGTTTTTCGCATTTTGGACCATTGTTCAATATTTCTGCTTATAAGCGGAACCTACACCCCTATTTGCATTTTAATGATAGGCGGAAAGACAGGCTACTCGCTTATAACCGTAAATCTTACTTGCGCTATAATTGGTATAATTTTAAATGCTGTAAATATGAAAAAGTGGGAAAAATTATCCCTTATTTTATATGTTATTATGGGGTGGATGTGCCTTTTTACCATTAAGCCTTTAATAGCTGCGGCTCCAACAGACGTTTTATTACTACTTGTAGCGGGTGGTGTAGCGTACACCTTAGGGATAATTTTTTACAAGTTAAAAATCAAATATATGCATTTTATATGGCATATTTTTGTTCTTTTGGGAAGTATTTTACACTATTTATTTATACTTTACGGATGCTACATAAAATAAACCTATTACTGATTGGAAAGCATTTCATCAAACTCAAAAATGCCCTTAAAATAAGCATCGGTATCCTTTAGATATGCAAGTCCGTGACCTGCGTTATCTATTGTAACAAGTTTTTTAATTTTATGGGTACAGGCATTAAAGTTTTCCACGCTCATTTCATAGGGTACAAAAGCATCGGTTGTGCCGTGAATAAAAATAATGGGTATGGTGCAGTTTTTCATAGCTTCAATAGGTGAATACTGCTCTAGGTCAAAGCCACCGTAAATTCTGGCACCGAATTTAACAAAAGGATAGAAAATTTTAGGCGGTAATTTTAAATCTGTCATTACCTTTTTTATAATATCCTTTGCAGAAGTGTAGCCGCAATCAGCAAGGGCGGCAATAACGTTTTTCGGTAGCTTTTCTCCAGCCGCAATAGCAACGGTAGCCGCTCCCATAGAAATACCCGTTATTATTATTTTTGCATCACTGTTTATATTTTCAATAATATAGTCTATCCATTTAAGGCAATCTCTGCTTTCTTTTACGCCAAAGGTTATAACCTTTCCACCGCTTTTTCCTGCGGCGCGTTGGTCTACTATAAGGCAGCTTCTGCCAAGCTTAAAGCAACGCTGAACACCGCCGCAAAGGTCACGCTCACCATTTCCGCGATATCCGTGGAACATAAGCTCGATAGGAGCATCTTTAGAGTATTCATAATATTTGCCGTAAAGAGTTAAACCGTCAAACGACTTAATACTGACTTCCTTTGGGTTAAGCGCACGAGTTTCTTTCATCCACTGCACCATCATATCGCGGTACGGCTCGTAAATCTTGCCGCGTGGAATTGGAAATTCTTCTTTAGTGTTTTCGGGGAAGGCGCAAAAGGTTATAAAGAAGCAAACGAAGCTTATTAAAAAAAATAAAGCCAACAGACCTAATAAAATATAAAGAAATAACATTTAAAATCACCTACTTTTATAAGTATAACAAAAATAATATTTTCTTTCAAGTTAATAAAGGTATGGAAAATTTAAAATATTGATTTTTTATGTCGAATAGTGTAAAATTGTTTTGTAGGATGTGATAAAGTGAATAAAGAAGTTAATTATAAAAACAAAAAAACTTATAACACCGCAAAACTGCCAATAAGGCAACCAATTTTTATTGTTTGGCTTATTTGGCTACTTTCAAGAATTATGCTTATTGGCAAAAACTACAAGGTTGAAAAAATAAATATGGAAGGCTTAAAGCCCCCCTATTTTATGCTTAGCAACCATATGTATTTCATTGATTTTGAGCTTGCGGCAATGGGAACGCTTCCCCACCGCGTTAATAATGTTGTTAGTATTGACGGATATTACCGCAGACCTTGGCTTATGGAGCTTATAGGCGCTATTTGCACCAGAAAATACACCCGTGATATGCACCTTATTAAATCTATAAACCGCGTACTTAAAAGGGGCGATATTCTTTCCATGTACCCCGAAGCCAGATATTCGCCCTGCGGTATAACATCATATATTCCGGATGCGCTTGGTAAACTTATAAAGCTTAACAAGGCTCCCGTTGTGGCAGTTGTGCATCACGGAAACTATCTTCACTCACCTTTTTGGAATTTCAGAAAAAAACGCAAGGTTCCCTTCCACACCACTATGACACAAATTCTTACCGCAGAGCAGGTAAAGGCTATGTCTGCCGATGAGATAAATGAAGTGGTAAAAAAAGCTCTTGAATATGATGATTACCGTTACCAAAAGGAAAACGGAATTCTTATTAAGGAAGAATTTAGAGCCGAAGGTCTTCACAAGGTTTTATATCAATGCCCACACTGCCTTACCGAATCTAAAATGAATTCAAAGGGTAGTGAAATTTTCTGCACCGCTTGCAACAAACGCTGGACCCTTAATGAAGATGGCACCCTTTCCGCACAAAGTGGAGAAACCGAATTTTCGCACATTCCCGATTGGTTTAGATGGGAACGTACTCAGGTTGAAAAACAAATTGAAAACGGCGAATATAACTTTAGCGATGACGTAGAGGTTTACGCTTTTCCGCGTTGTTGGAGATTTATAAAGCTTGGCAACGCAAAAATCACTCACGATATTGAAAAAGGATTTACTTTAGAAGGTCACTATAACGGTGAAGACTACCTTATAAACCGCTCACCTATTGAAATGAACAGTTTGCACGTTGAGTACGACTACTGCTACATTAAGCCTTATGACTGCTTTGATATTTCCACCGAAAAGGATTCTTACTACTGCTACCCCACAAAGGAAAACGTTATAACAAAGCTTGCTTTTGCAACCGAAATATTATATTTAAAATCATTAGAACGCGCAAAACAAAAGAAAACAGCCGTCCAAAAATAGCACTTTAAAAACACAAAACGCAAGGATTTTATTTTAAAATGATAAAATCTTTGTGTTTTTTTCTTTATTTATGCAATACTAAACTTAAAAGCAATTTGACTTTTTGCTATTTTTTTAAAAAGGTGCATAATATGGAAAATAAAAAGGAATTCAAACCATACATTCCCGCCGAAAAAATAACGCCTGAGCTTACCCTGACTTCAATAATTGTTGGTGTTATTTTGGCGGTAATTTTTGGCGCGGCAAACGCTTATTTAGGACTTAGAGTGGGAATGACAGTTTCGGCATCTATTCCTGCCGCAGTTATAGGAATGGGCATTATACGCGTTATTCTTAGAAAAAATTCGGTGCTTGAAAGTAACATTGTTCAAACAATTGGCTCGGCGGGTGAATCTGTTGCGGCGGGTTCGATTTTCACCTTACCCGCACTCTTTCTTTGGGCTAATGAGGGCAAAATGAACGCTCCAAGCCTTATTGAAATAACGATTATTGCTTTAATAGGCGGTCTACTTGGTGTATTTTTTATGATTCCGCTTCGAAATGCTCTCATAGTAAAGGAACACGGTGTTCTGCCCTACCCTGAGGGTCAAGCCTGTGCAGAGGTTATGCTTGCAGGCGAGGGTGGCGGTGCAAATGCATCCACAGTTTTTGCCGGTATGGGCTTTGCGGGATTTTTTAAATTTTTAATTGACGGACTTAAAATAGTTCCAAGCGAGGTTAATATTAAAGGTCCACGTAAGCTCTACCCCGCCGCTTTTGGCACACAAATTTACCCCGCCGTTATGAGCGTTGGTTACATTTGCGGACCTAGAATTTCATCATATATGTTTTCGGGCGGTATTATAAGTTGGCTTGTTTTAATACCGATTATTGTTATTTTTGGAAACAATATTATTCTTTACCCCGCCACAAACACCGTAGGTGAAATCTTTAACGCAAATGGGGCAAGCGGTATTTGGGGCAGTTACATTCGATACATTGGAGCGGGCGCCTTGGCTTCGGGCGGTATTATAAGTCTTATAAAATCCTTACCGCTTATAGCTCGTACCTTTAAGGACTCACTAAAAGGCTTTAACCTTAAAGCTACAAGCGCCTCAAAACGAACCGCTCAGGATATAAATATGGTTATAGTGCTATTGGTAATTGGTATATTAACGCTATTGGTATGGCTTGTTCCTGCTATTCCGATATCACTTATAGGGGCAATTATTGTTGTTATTTTTGGTTTCTTTTTTGCAACCGTTTCTTCACGTATGGTTGGGCTTGTCGGAAGCTCTAACAACCCCGTTTCGGGTATGTCTATTGCAACACTTTTAATAGCCACGCTTATTTTAAAAATTTGCGGTGAAGTTGGTGCTCACGGTATGCAATCAGCTATTGCTATTGGCTCTATAATCTGCATTGTTGCCGCCATTGCAGGTGACACTTCACAAGACCTTAAAACCGGCTATCTTTTAGGCGCTACACCTAAAAAACAACAATACGGAGAAATTATAGGTGTTATTGCATCGGCAATTTCTATAGGCGCTACACTGTATTTGTTAAACGGTGCCTGGGGCTTTGGCTCAGAAGAGCTTGGCGCACCGCAAGCTACCCTTATGAAGATGATTATTGAAGGCATTATGGGCGGAAATCTTCCATGGGGACTAATTTTAACAGGTGTTTTTATTTCTATTGTTGTGGAAATTCTTGGTATTCCCGTTTTGCCTGTTGCTATTGGTATTTATCTACCCATTCAGCTTAATGCTTGTATAATGGTTGGCGGTATTATTCGTTTATTCTTTAATAAAATTAAAGATGAGAACAAAAGGCTACGAACTGTTTCAAACGGTATTTTGTTTTGTTCGGGTATGATTGCGGGTGAAGGTCTTGTTGGTATTATTCTTGCTTTACTTGCGGTTATTGGTGCAAATGAGGTGTTAGACCTATCGGGGCTTATTTCTCTTCCTGCCCCATTGTACAACATTGGAAGTTTAGCATTATTTGGACTTATTATTTTAACTATGCTTAAATTTACTCTATTTAAAAAATATAAAAACACACTAAATTAAAGCTGGAGAAGGCTATGAAAAAAATAATTTCTAAAAATTATTTGGACAAAGTACCTGCTAAACCGCAAAGCATTGCTTGGAAGGAAAATTCTAAAGGTTTAGTCACCTTAGAGATTGAAAACAAAGGTATTGCTAACAAAATAGCTCAAATGCTTTTTAAAAAGCCCAAAACAAGCTATATTCATTTAGATGAAATGGGAAGCTTCGTTTGGAAAAATATTAACGGAGAAATAAATATTCACGCCATTGCCGAAAGGGTAAGTGAAAGCTTTGGTGATGAAGCAAATCCGCTTTTTGAAAGACTGGCTACATTTTTTAAAATAATGGATAGCTATAAATTTATTAGTTGGGTATAAGAAAACCGCGGTTCAGTCGAAACTGAACCGCGGTTAATGATTAAACTGTATTAGTCAAGACCATTTGCCTTGGTGTTAATCTCCACAAGGGCAGCTGCGATAAACTCATCAACCGATTTAGCGCCTAAGTCGCCATCCTTACGGGAACGAACTGAAAGTGTGCCGTTTTCAACCTCGCTGTCACCCATAACAAGCATATAAGGAACGCGCTGCATTCTTGCCTCACGGATTTTGTAACCGATTTTTTCGTTTCTATCATCAAGCTCAACACGCATACCAACAGCTTCAAGCTTTGCTTTAATTTCGTTTGCATAGTCGAAGTGACGGTCTGCAATAGGCAATAATTTAACCTGAACAGGAGCGAGCCAAAGTGGGAATGCACCTGCATATTTTTCAATAAGAAGCGCAAGCGTTCTCTCATAGCAACCGATTGAAGTTCTGTGAATAATATAAGGATGCTTTTTAGTTCCGTCCTTATCCACATATTCCATCCCGAATTTTTCGGCAAGCATTTGGTCAACCTGAATGGTAATAAGGGTATCTTCCTTACCGTGAACGTTTTTAATTTGAATATCAAGCTTAGGACCGTAGAAAGCGGCTTCACCAATTCCAACCTTATAAGGAATTTCAAGATTATCTAAAATCTTGCCCATAATACCCTGTGCTTCTGCCCACTGCTCATCGGTACCGATATATTTATCTCTGTTATCGGGATCCCATTGAGAGAAACGGTAAGAAACATCACTGTAAAGACCCAAGGTTTTAAGCATATAAATAGCAAGCTCCAAGCAGCCCTTAAATTCATCTTCAAGCTGATCGGGGGTACACATTAAGTGACCCTCAGAAATTGTAAACTGGCGAACTCTTATCAGTCCGTGCATCTCGCCTGACGCTTCATTGCGGAAAAGGGTTGAAGTTTCATTATAACGAAGGGGTAAATCACGGTAGGAACGGGCACGATTTAAGTATGCCTGATACTGGAATGGGCAGGTCATAGGACGGAGTGCGAAAACCTCATCATCCTTTTCTTCATCACCCAAAACAAACATACCATCCTGATAGTGATCCCAGTGACCCGAAACCTTATAAAGGTCCGATTTTGCCATATAAGGAGTTTTTGTGAGTAACCAACCGCGCTTTTGCTCCTCATCCTCTACAAAACGTTGTAAAAGCTGAATCATTCTGGCGCCCTTTGGAAGCATTATGGGAAGACCCTGACCGATTAAATCGGAGGTTGTGAAAAGCTCAAGCTCACGACCAAGCTTATTGTGGTCGCGCTTTTTAGCTTCTTCTAATGCTACTAAATGCTCTTCCAACATAGATGCTTTGGGAAATGCGGTACCGTAAATGCGCTGAAGCATTTTTCTGTTGGAATCGCCACGCCAATAAGCACCTGTTGCAGAAAGAAGCTTAAATGCCTTTACGGGAGCTGTGGACATAAGATGTGCGCCTGCACAAAGATCGGTGAAATCGCCTTGAGAATAAAAGCTGATTTCTTCACCCTCGGGAAGCTCTTCAACAAGCTCTACCTTGTAGATTTCGCCCTTTTCGGTAAAGTATTTAATTGCATCCTCGCGCGACATGGTAAAACGCTCCAATGCGATATCTTCTTTAACTATAGCCTTCATTTCACCCTCAATTTTTTCAAGCATTTCGGGGGTGAACATTACGTCAGTATCAAAATCATAATAAAAACCATTATCAATAGCGGGACCGATAGCAAGTTTTACGTTTGGATAAAGGCGTTTTACTGCCTGTGCCAAAATATGTGATGCGGTATGGCGGAAGGTCCACTTACCGTAATCATCATCAAATGTTAAAAGTTCTACTGAGCAGTCTTCGGTAATAGGGGTACGAAGGTCTGCTTCCTTTCCGTTAATTAAAGCGGCGCAAACTGATTTTGCAAGACCTGCACCAATAGATTTTGCTACTTCATAAGGGGTAACGCCTGCATCAAACTCCTTAACAGTACCGCCCTTTAAAGTAATGTTAATCATTTTTCATCTTCCTTCCAAATAGAAATAAAAAAACAAAAAGCCTCCATCCACAATGGGATGAAGGCATAAATTATGCTTCCACGGTTCCACCCAAATTGCACCAAAGGTGCCACTTGATGAAACAATAGCCAAATTTGGCATTGCTTACAAGGGTTTATAACGTAACCCAAACGGCCGCCTTGAATACGGTCGGCACTCAGGGGTGGTTTTCGTTTTTTCAGCTTACCGCAAAGGCTTTCAGCAACTGCCCTTGCTCTCTGATGGTGCTTATAAAAAACTACTCTTCCCGTCAACGTTTTAGTCGTTTTATTTATGATACCGCAAATTTGAAAGATTGTCAAGGATTTTGTGAGAATTAAAACGTCCCATATAAGTCCGGTCTAGGACCGGTTACTGCATTATTTCTTTTTGTTTGCCGTTTATTACTCGGGCGCCATCTTCGGGGATTTCGCCAATAACCTCTAAAACGCCGCTACGCTGATAAAGTGACGGGGTTATTCTTATTGTGTATCCCCTGCCGTTGCCGCAAGCCCACTCTGCCATTTTCATTCTGGGCAATGCCGCAACCGCTAAAAGGGTCATAATTGCGCCGCCGTGCATTACAATAGCGGCGGAATAACACTCATTATCCATCATATAGCGCACGGTTTCGCCAACACCTGTACAAAGGCGTGTTGCAAATTCTACGTTATTTTCACCGCCCGGTGCCGCCGGTAATTTACCTGCAAGCCAATCGGCATAATCTTGTCTATCCTTTAAATCTTCGGGGGTTTTACACTCGAACTCGCCAAAGTCAATTTCTTCAAAATTCTTATTTATTAAAACTTCCTTTTCGGGGAAAATTATTTTAGCTGTATCTACCGCACGAGAAAGAGGACTTGAAAAAACAAGGTCGCACTTGGGGTAAATACCCTCATCTCGAAGCTTTTCAAGTTCAATTATACCATTAGTAGTAATTTTTAAATCTGTACGCCCAACATATTGACCTTGCTCGTTGCCGTCGGTCATTCCATGTCTTATTAAATGCAGTTTGTAGGTGCGCATTTTATATCCTCCTTGTCAAAAATAGGGTTTACAGTTTGTATATTTTGGCTATTTACAAAAGGCAAAATATGTATTATAATGTCATTACTTGTGAGAATTTAGTAAAGGTAGGTGGGCAAATGAACTGCGATTTTCCAAAAATAATTTCCAGTTTAAGAAAATCCAAAGGAATTTCACAAAAGCAAGCAGCTATTGACCTTGGAATATCTCAGGCTTTGCTGTCACACTACGAAAAAGGTATTCGTGAATGCGGCTTGGATTTTTTAATTAAGCTTTCAGAATATTATGAAGTTTCTTGTGATGAGCTTTTAGGCGTAAGCTCCCAATCCAATGCAGTTCCTAAGGATGTTTTAAGCAGTCTTAAAAAGATTGCTAAAGAAGCAGAAAAAATTCTTAATAATCAATCGCTTTAAAATCGGTTACTGTGTAAAGTAACCGATTTTTTATATTTATAAAAGCTCTGCCAAATCGGCAATTATGGAGTTTGAAACAAGAGCGCCTTCATCTGTAAGGGATATTATATCCCCATCAAAGCTAACCAAACCGTTTTTTGCAAAAAGCTCGGCTTTTTTTGCAAGGCGGTTTATTATATTTTGATTTAAAATATCGGGAAATTCCTTTTCAAAGGCCTTAAGCGAAAGTCCGCTAGTGAGTCTGAGGCTTAGCATAAGCCTTTCCTCGGCAGTACCTCCAACGCCATCATAGATTTCTTTTGGGTTTTGCAAATAGGCGTTAATATCCCTGTCATAATAAAACCGTTTTCCCTTTAAACACGAGTGCGCCGCAGGACCTAAGCCTAAATAATCCACGCCCTGCCAATATTTTGTATTATGCCTTGAAGTCTTACCCGACTTTGCAAAATTTGAAATTTCATAACGCTCATATCCCGCATTTTTTAAAAGCTTTGCGGCGTAGAGGTAAAGCTCAACCGCCTCATCATCGCTTGGAATGTTAAGCTCGGAACTTTTATTATAAAGGGGCGTTCCCTTTTCTAAGCTTAAAAGATAGGCTGAAATATGCTCGGGCTGACACTCTAAACACAAATCAATTGTTCGTTTTAAGCTTTCTTTGGTTTGGTTTGGAATACCAAGCATAATATCAAGCGAAATATTTTTAATACCAGCACCTCTTGCTTCCTTTACGCATTTTATTACATCGCTTACCGTATGCCTGCGCGAAAGGATTTTAAGCTCATCATCATTGGCAGACTGAAGCCCTATTGAAAGTCGGTTTACGCCTGCCGCCGCAACCTCGCACAAATATTCCTTTAGATTTTCGGCGGGGTTCACTTCCATAGTTATTTCGGCATCTTTAAGCACAAACAATTCTTTTGCTTTTTCTATTACCGTTTTAATTTGCTCAGATTTAACAAGGCTTGGAGTTCCGCCGCCAAAATATAAAGTATCGGCGGGAGGACACCCAAGGATGCCACCCCACCGATTAAGCTCACTAATTATTTTGTTTATATAGCTGTTTGCAACATCGCCGTTTAGCGGTAATGAATAAAAATCACAATAGGCACACTTGCAAACGCAAAACGGAATATGAATGTATAATCCTAAGTTAGAATTCATTAATCAGTGATAATGATACCGTCTACTGCGCCTGCAATACCTGCAGCGTTAGACTCGTCAGTATCGATGTGCATAGCTGCTGCGTATTTGGGGCTGATACGAACAACAACATCATCAAAAATAAGGCTTCTGCCCTCGGTTGCGATTTTAACCTTAACGTTCTGATTATCAACAACGCCGAATTTTTCGCCATCCTCAGGAGTAAAATGAATGTGACGCTTTGCAGAAATAACGCCATACTCTAATTCAACCTCACCTTTAGGACCAACAAGCTTACAGCTGCCGCTACCCTTAACATCGCCCGACTCACGAACAGGTGCAGCAACACCTATAGAACGAGCGTCTGTTAAAGAAAGCTCAACCTGAGTTTCAGGGCGAACAGGACCTAAGATTGAAACGCCAGCAAGCTCCTTTTTGGCGCCTACAACCTTAACACGCTCCTCACAAGCGAACTGACCGGGCTGAGAAAGATCCTTTTTAGGTGTAAGCTCATAGCCCTCACCAAAAAGAGCCTCTAAATGCTCTTGACTTAAGTGGATGTGACGTGCAGAAACTTCTACCATTACCTTTTTATCCATTTTATTACAACTCCTATTTATGTAAATTTTAATTAATAACTGATGAAAAGAGCCGCAAAATGCGGCTCCGTTTTATGGCATTATATTAGCCCTCTTTAATAGCCTCTACAGGACACTGTGAAGCACAAGCGCCGCAATCTACGCATTTGTCAGCGTCGATTTCGTAATGCTCTGCGCCCTCAGCAATAGCCTCACAAGGACAACCTGCAGCGCAAGCGCCACAGCTAATGCACTCTTCAGTAATTACATATGCCATTGAAAAACACCTCCAACCTATTCAGTATATATATTGTAACATATAAATTACATTTTTCAAGTGATTTTTACAAAATAAAATAAATTTTATTCTTCCTCTGCCGTTTCTTGGTTTGCTGAAGGCTTTTTATTCTTACCACGGTAAGCACGAATAACCTTTACTTTATCCTTATGAACCTTTTTAATAACTACGTTATCCTCACCCATTTTAACCAAAAGTGTACCTGTAAGAAGATTAACGTCATGCACTATTCCCTCGCCATCCTCGGTTTTTACAATGGAACCCGGAAGCGGGGTTATAGAGTTAAGGTACTCATAGGCATCCTGCTCATATTTAAGGCAACACATAAGTCTGCCACAGCTACCCGAAATTTTTACAGGATTAAGTGAAAGCCCCTGCTCCTTTGCCATTTTAATGGAAACAGGCTGGAAATTTTCTAAAAATCTACTGCAACAAAAGGGTTGACCGCAAATACCGAGTCCGCCCAAAAGCTTAGCTTCATCACGAACACCTATTTGCCTTAGCTCAATTCTTGTTTTGTAATTAGCGGCAAGAATTTTTACAAGCTCACGGAAATCTACTCTGCCATCAGAAGTAAAGTAGAAAAGCATTTTCCCCGAATCAAAGGAAACCTCGGTATCAATAAGCTTCATATCTAACCCGAGCTTTTCAATTTGCTCTTCACAATAATCAAAAGCGGATAGTGCCTTTTTGGAATTTTCCTCTACACGCTTTAAATCGGCTTCATTAGCGTGGCGAAGTGCCTTTTTAAGCGGCTGAACTATTTGACTGTCGGGCACATTATGATTACCGCCCGAAGCAATTCCGCACTCAGTACCCTTTGAAGTTTCAACCACAACGCGGTCGCCGTCACTAACGGTCATACCATCGGGGTCAAAATAATAAACACGTCCGTCCTTTTTAAATTTTATAGCAATTATCTCCGTCATAGAAACCTCCGGACAAGATAGTATAGTTTATGAAGTATTACCTTAACATTATACCGCGTTAATTTAAAAAAAGCAAGTATTTTAACGGTAAACCATCTTTTACCCGATTTTTTACCGCATTTTAGATGAATTTTTTTGAATTTTGCTTTCGTTTTAGCAAATCACTTGAATAAAAAAATGAATATTTTGCATTTTTATTGCTCTTTTACTTGCTTTTTTAAGGGCAATATAATATAATAATTATTTGATAAAAGAAATAAAAGGAGATCATTATTTTGGCTTTTATTAAAACTCCCGTTAAAGGAATGAACGATTTTTTACCCTCTGATATGCGACTCAGAGAATATGTTATTTCGGTTATTAAAGAAACCTACGGTAAATTCGGCTTTTCACAAATTGAAACACCTTTGGTTGAGCATATTGAAAATTTGCAAAGCAACCAAGGCGGTGAAAACGAAAAGCTTATTTTTAAAATTTTAAAACGCGGTGACAAGCTTGATATTAACTCGGCAAAAACTGATTTTGATTTAGTAGACAGCGGTCTCAGATACGACTTAACACTCCCCCTTGCCCGTTACTACGCCAACAATGCCGAACAGCTTTTCACACCCTTTAAGGCGCTTCAAATTGGCAACGTTTTCCGTGCCGACCGCCCACAAAAGGGGCGTTTCCGACAGTTTACACAATGCGATATTGATATTTTAGGCGATGATTCAATGCTTGCCGAAACCGAGCTTATTTCGGCAACCTCTACCCTACTTTTGAAATTAGGCTTTGAGGGCTTTAGAGTAAGGGTAAATGACCGCCGAATTTTAAAGGCTATGGCAAGCAGCTGTAATATGCCGGAGGACAAGCTCTCTTCGGTTTATATTGCGCTTGATAAGTTAGATAAAATCGGTGCAGAGGGCGTTAAGGCAGAGCTTATTGCAAACGGCTTTAACGAAAATGATGTTGACTCATACCTTGCTCTGTTTTTAAACCGCGAGGGCAAGGGCTGTAAAGAGCTTTGCCTTGGTCTTGGCGAGCATTTAGACATTTCGGTTGCAGAGGGTATTGATACACTTATTTCCAATGTTACCGCATCGCTTGGAAACCGCTTTACACTTGAATTTGATCCCACGCTTGTTCGTGGTATGGGCTACTACACCGGTACAATTTTCGAGGTTGAAATGGTAGAGCTTAATTCCTCTGTTGCGGGTGGCGGTCGCTACGATGAAATGATAGGTAGGTTTGGCGCCAATCCCACACCTGCTTGCGGTTTTTCAATTGGCTTTGAGCGTATTATCACCATCTTAAAGGATAGAGGTTTTACCGTTCCTACCGATGGTGAAAGTATTGCATTTTTGGTAGATAAAAAAGCTTCGCCCGAAACCACAAAAACCGTTTTTGAAACTGCCGCCGAGCTTAGAAATAACGGAGCAAGAGTTTTAATTGCAAAGCGAAACAAAAATGCCAAACGTCAAAAAGAGCTTTTAGAAAAAGAAGGCTATTTAGATATCCGTGATGTATATTAAAAATTAAATATCACTTTTTTAAAAAATATCCCGTGCAGAATAAAACTGCACGGGATATTTTGTTATCTAACAATATTAAACTATTATTCAGCTTTATTTTTTGCGGCATCAAGTTTTGTTTGTCGACGTGCTTTAACCTCATCAGATATTGGCTTAATTTCGCCCGCGGCGGTTAATGACATACGGGTCAGTACTGGACCAACAAGTTCATAAATAAGCACTGCAAAAAGTGTTATGTTTCTTATAAGTCCACCCTGCTCGCCAAGCTGCATAGCGGTAGCGCACATACCAAGAGCAACACCTGCCTGCGGGAAAAGTGTTATACCTAAATATTTGCAAATTTCAGGACTGCATTTTACTGCCTTTGCACTGAAAAACGCTCCGTAATACTTACCTACACAACGTGAGAGAATATAAATCAAACCAACTACAACAATTGCGATATCGGTAAATACAGAAAGCTCAAGCTCGGCACCACTTATTACAAAGAAAAGTGCAAATAAAGGTGAAGTCCATTTATCAGACGCGCCCATTAAATCGTGTGAAAGCGGACACAAATTACAAAATACCGTACCTAACATCATACACACCAAAAGCGATGAGAAGTGGATATGAACAAAGCCGATATGGAAATCCAGCATTGAAATTGAAGCGGTTAAAAATACAAAAGCTATGGTAAGGTTAAGTCGGTTAGTATTGGAATTGAAAAACTTTTCCAAATGAGTGAGAATAAATCCCATTAACGCCCCTAGCGCCAAAGAACATACGATTTCAACAAGCGGATTAACTATTATGGAAACCATATCGAGATTGCCGCTTGTAAGGGTTTGAGCGATACCAAAGGAAATAGCAAAAACAACAAGACCCACCGCATCATCCAAGGCTACTATTGGAAGCAAAAGCTTAGTAAGGGGGCCCTTAGCCTTATACTGACGTACAACCATAAGGGTTGCGGCGGGGGCAGTTGCGGTTGCAATAGCCGCAAGTGTAATAGCCTGAGAGATTGTAAATTTTTCGGGTATAGCATAATGCACTGCAACAAGAGCAACAAGCACGGCAAAATAAGCGCCAACCGCCTGTAAAACACCAATTACAAGCGCCTGCTTGCCTGTTTTTTTTAGGTCACTTACTCGAAATTCATTACCAATGGAAAAGGCTATAAATCCAAGTGCCACTTCAGAAATAATGGCTAATGCCTCAACAGAATTATGGGTTGCAAAGCCTAACCCGTTAATGCCCAATCCGCCTATGCAGTAAGGACCAATAAGCACACCTGCAACAAGATAAGCCGTTACTGACGGCAACTTGAATTTTTTAAAAATTCTAGTCATTAAAAGACCCGCCAACAACGCGACAGATACGGAAAGCAAAATATTCAATCTAACTAACCTCTTTTTTAAAAATAATTACCCCAAAATTATAGCACGACAAAATTTCTTATTCAAGATTAACATTATACAAATATAATTAAAAATATATACCTATTATGCAAAGAGTTACCAATTAAATCGCCAAAGAGCAAAAGAAAACCGACCCCATACTAAACATGGGATCGGTGATTAAGTATTAACTTCACTATTTAAAAATTCCAAAAGAGATTACAGAAAATTAATAACCGCTCCAACCTGCAAAATGCTTTGCTAAATCGGTAATGTCAACAACATTAATTACATCATCTTGATTAATATCACAAGCGTCTTTTTCGTATTCAACATCCCAATCTGCAACAACCTGAGCGAGAAATACAATATCGTAGAGATTGTATTCTCCATCACCGTCTGTATCATACTCTCTCATATTAATATCGACCTCTGCAGCAGAAGCAGAAATAGGCATTACGCAAATCATAGCAACCATACAAATGGCAAGAACTAAGCCTAAAACCTTTTTCATAACAAACATACCTCTCACACGAATAATATTCAAATTACAAAAAAACATCTACTAGATATGCTTAGTATAATATTATTTTTTAAAAAAGTCAAGTAAAATTAATATTTAAAAACCTTTATGTATAGTTTTAATAAATTTTCTTACATTTATTTTGTTAATTTACCAAAACAAATCACAACAGCCAGATTTCTTCTTGTTTTTTGGGCTCGGGTTTAATTTCTTCCACCTTGGGCTTAGTTGCTTTATTTTCCGATTTTCTTTTTATTGCCGCGCTAGACCCTTTTACACCAGCTCTTGAGGGTCTTTGAGGCATAAACTGAGATATATCATCTAAAAACTCTTTTACACCCTCTAAATCATTCTGCAAGACAAAAACCTTTTCGTTTTCAACTGCTTTTTTACCGCCCTTTATAACCAGACCTAACGCGCCCAACTGATTTAAAAGTTCTAAAGCGTGAGCCACACCTGCCGAAAGATAGAGTGTTGTTATACCCTGCTTTTTTGCAAGATTTTGAATACTAAAATACTGCTCAGCCGAATTTCCTTCAACATCGTTAAAAATTAAAGTTTTAATTCCGCCAAGAACGGCGCTTCTGGTGGTAGCCTTTTTTAAATAACCACACTCTTTGGCAACAGCAAGAATTCTTTGCTTTGCATCCTCACTGATTTCGCTACTGTTTTTAAGCGCTTTTGAAACGGTTGCTACCGAGCAATTCGCCTTTAAGGCCACATCTTTAAGTGTCATTTTATTCAGCCCTTTCTTTATTTATTATATCCTTTACTACCTCAGCCGCAATTACCAGTCCCATTACCGATGGAACAAAGGCAATGCTTGCGGGGGTTCTTTCGGATTTTTCATTTTTTATAGCAGGCTCCTTTGAAAAAGCCGCCTTAACACCCTTAATATTTCTTTTTTTAAGCTCTAACCGCATTACTCTGGCTAGTGGGCAGACACTTGTTTTTTCAATGGGAGCAATTTCAAAAAGGGTTGGGTCCAGCTTGTTGCCCGCACCCATAGCCGAAATTACCGACTTTCCGTTTTCTCTGGCTTTTTGGCAAATAGCAATTTTAGCGGTAACGTTATCTATAGCATCTATAACATAATCAAACTTTAAAAAATCGGTGTTTTCAATTACCTCGGGCGTTACAAAAACAGGATGCTCATACACCTTAACGCTTGGATTTATTTCCTTCATTCTTTCGGCAGTGACCTCTGTTTTAAGTCTACCCACCGTTGACTCTAGCGCTATAAGCTGACGATTAATATTGGTAATGTCTACCGTATCGTTATCGTAAATATCTATTTCGCCTACGCCGCTTCTGACCAGCGCTTCGGCAACAAAGGAACCAACTCCGCCAAGGCCGAACAGTAAAATTTTACTTTTGCTAAGCTTTTCAACCGCAGCTTCACCTATAAGTGAGGCGGTTCTTAAAAATCGGTTATCCATACCTTACTCCTCTAAAAGCTGTAAAAGCTTGGGTAAAACACCCTCAAAATTAACTCCGTACCAAAGCTCGGGCAAATTTGGAGCAGTATTTTTTATTGAAAGATGGGTAAATTCAACCGCCGCTTTTAAAGATTTTTCCATTCCTTTACCAAGCACCATTCCCGAAACAAAGGTGCTTGCAAAAACATCGCCCGTGCCGTGGTAAATACCCGCCATTCTAGGACAGGATATGAAACTGATTTTGCCATCTGATGAATTATACGCGGCTGCTCCTTGCTGATTATTCGAAAGGCAAACGCCCGTTAAAACAATGGTGCCTTTGCATATTTCAGAAAGCTCAAGCAATAGCTCTTCAATATATTTTTTTGTGTAAGGCGGTGCTTGATACTTCTTAGAAAGCATTAAACACGCTTCTGTAATATTTGGAGTTATAATATCTGCAAGTGCGCAGAGTTCCCGCATTTTATAAGGAAATTCAGGCGAAAATGTTTGATAAAGTTTACCATTATCGCCCATAACGGGATCAACAACCACCAACGTTTTTTCATTTTTTAAAACTGAAATACAGTCCTTTATTAGGTCTACCTGTTCCATAGAACCAAGGTAACCCGAATAAATAGCATCGAACTCAAAGCCTTCGGATTTCCAATGGTTTGCTATAGGCATAATGCTCCCTGTTAAATCCTTAATGTATATATTTTTAAATCCGCCGGTATGTGTTGAAAGCAGCGCGGTAGGCAATACCGAACATTCAATTCCTGCCGCCGAAATAATCGGCAAAGCAACTGTAAGAGAGCATTTACCTATACCCGAAATATCGTGTATTGCGGCAACTCTTTTTTGACGCATTTAACCTACCCCCCGTTAAAATTTTTCGTGTATTCCCATTGTAGCTTTAGCATTGAGCGACATATCAGCTATTGCTGTTTCATATGCCGCTTGAACTCCTATCATAGCGGCATTATCACCACAATAGCAAAGCTCAGGATAATATAGCTCTATGCCCTCTTTTTTTGCGGTTTCGGACATTCTTTTTCTAAGCTCGCTGTTAGCCGAAACACCACCAGCAACAACAACCGTTTTTATTCCCTTTTCTTTAGCGAGACCAAAGGTTGAATTAACAAGCATATCACAAACTCGACTTCTGAGCGTTGCCGCCATTACGGGAACGTCAATCGTTTCGCCCTTTTGCTCGGCATTATGAATTGTATTTATCACTGCAGTTTTAAGACCCGAAAAGCTAAAATCGTATTCACTATCCTCAATATGCGGAAAGGGTAACGGATATTTTTTAAAATCGGGTGTGGATGCGATTTTATCGAGCGTTACACCACCGGGATAAGATAGACCCATAGCGCGCGCCGCTTTATCAAAGCATTCGCCAGCGGCATCATCGCGGGTGCGAGCTAAAATTTCAAAATCGGTATAATCCTTAACTAAAGCCACAACCGAATTACCGCCCGACACCAAAAGACATAAAAACGGCGGTTTCAGCTCGGGTGCGGTTATGTAGTTAGCGGCAATGTGACCCCTTAAATGATGCACAGGAATAAGCGGTACACCTAATGCTTTTGCCAAACCTTTAGCAAAATTAACGCCAACCAAAAGCGCGCCAATAAGTCCCGGTGCGGCGGTTACCGCTACGGCATCAATATCCTTTCTTGTAATATTCGCTTTTTCTAGCGCCTGTTCGGCAAGACCATAAATAGCCTCGGCATGACGGCGTGATGCAATTTCGGGTACTACGCCGCCGTATAATTTATGCTCCTCTACCTGAGATGCAATAACACTTGATAAAACCTCTCTGCCACGTGTTATAGCAACCGCGGTTTCATCGCAGGAGCTTTCAATTGCTAAAATAATTTTTTCACTCATATTTAAAATACCTCGTCATAATAAATGCATCCTCTGTTGGGTTGCGGTAGAAATTTTTACGTCTACCCACCTCATTAAATTCAAAGGTTTTATAAAGCTCAATTGCCGCCACATTAGAAACCCTGACCTCTAAAGTTATGAAGGATAAAGATTTTTCTATAGAAAAATTAATAAGCTCTTTAACTATTTTCGAGCCAATACCCTTTCGGCGATATTCGGGAAGAACGCCTATATTTGTAACGTAGCCCTCATCTAAAACGGTATACATACCGCCATAGCCTATAACCTTTTCGCCATCCTTCGCCAAGAAAAATGCTGTAGTATCTTCAGAGCTTATAATCTGTTCAACAGTCCAAGGGGTAGAAAAGCAGCTGCGCTCAATTTCGGCAATAAACTGAGCATCCTTTCTTATATTGGTTGATTTTTCAATCAATTAAATCCATCCCCCTTAAAGAGTTTTTAAAAGCTCGTTAATACCGTCCGATATATTTTCAAGACAGTTAAAATATTCCTCTTCGCTTTTTCCGTACGGGTCTGAAATACCGCCCGCCAAAACTAAAATTTTGTTTTCATCCACACCCACATTTAAAAGGGTGTTTTTGTGCTCATTTGTCATAACAACAATTAACTCTGCTTCATCAATAGCGTAAAAACTAAGACTTTTTGAAGTATAATTAATATTTTCAATACCTATTTTCGATAAAGCCTTAACGGACTTTTCGTTTATTGGGTCGCCATATGCCGCAAGACCTGCGCTATCTGCAATGTAGTCCAGATTTCTATCCTTTGCAATTTTATTAAACAAAAACATTGCCATAGGACTGCGGCAGGTGTTACCCGTACATACAAATATAATTTTTTTCATAAAAAGTTTTTCACCTCATACACTGCCCACATAGCACAGTTCCCATCTAAATAAATATTCAAGAAAATAAAAATTGTTCACAGTGCATTTTGTGGTGAGTGGTGCCGTATTTTTATACTGCCCCGAGCCAACAAAAGTGTGCTGTGGGAAGCTTCAAAAAATTGTTCACAGTGCATTTTTGGGCGAGTGGTGCTGTATTTTTATACTGCCCCGAGCCGTAAAAAGTGTGCTGTGGGAAGTTTCAAAAAATTGTTCACAGTGCATTTTTGGGCGAGTGGTGCTGTATTTTTATACTGCCCCGAGCCGTAAAAAGTGTGCTGTGGGCAATTTTTTATCCCTTAGCTGTGTACCAGTCTTTACCGCGATGTATATCCACCAAAAGCGGCACTAAAAGCTCGGCAGCGTGTTCCATTTCTTGTTCTAAAATTTTGCCCGCTTGTTTTGCAACGCTTTCCTCAGCTTCCACAATAAGTTCATCATGCACCTGTAAAATCACACGTGCATCGAGTCCGCTTTCCTTCAATTTATCACGGGTTTTAATCATTGCAAGTTTAATAATATCTGCGGCACTGCCCTGAATAGGCATATTCCTTGCAACACGCTCGCCGAAGGCACGTAAATTACCGTTTGAGCTTTTTAGCTCGGGCAGATAGCGTCTACGACCGAACATTGTACAAGAATATCCTTTTTCCTTAGCCGTTTCAACCGCTTCGTTCATATATTTTGCAATTTGCGGATAGGTTGCAAAATAACCGTCGATATATTTTTGCGCTTCGGCACGGGATACGCCGATATCCTGACCGAGCGAGAAGGCGCCAATACCATAAACTATTCCAAAATTTACTGCTTTGGCGCTACTGCGCATTTTAGGTGTTACCAAAAGGGGTGGCATATTAAACACCTCGCCTGCGGTTTTGGTATGGATATCCTCGCCGTTTTTAAAGGCGTTTATCATTGCTTTATCCCCTGCAAGATGGGCTAAAACGCGAAGCTCAATTTGAGAATAGTCGGCATCGACCAAAAGGTAGCCTTCTTTTGCAACAAAGAATTTACGAAGCTGTCTACCTTCCTCTCTGCGAACGGGAATATTTTGCAAATTAGGCTCAAGAGATGAAATTCTACCTGTTCTAGTTTCGGTTTGATTAAAGGTAGAGCGAACTCTACCATCACTTTCCACCGCCTTTAAAAGACCTTCACAATAGGTGGAATTAAGCTTGGTTATTGTTCGGTATTCCAAAACAAGATTTATTATAGGATGGTCATATTTAAGCTTTTCTAATATTTCGGCGGTGGTAGAATAACCGCTTTTTGTTTTCTTGCCCGATTTAAGACCTAATTTTTCAAAAAGGATTACACCGAGCTGTGCGGGAGATTTAATATTAAAAGTTTCGCCCGCAAGAGCATAAATTTCCTTTTCTAAATCGGCAGTACGTTGATTTAAGGACTCACGCATTTCGGTAATTCCTTCAATATCAAGCTTAAAGCCTACTGTTTCCATTTCTGCCAAAACACGCGCAAGCGGAATTTCAATTTCGGTAAGAAGTTTATTCATACCCGTTTGCTCTATTTCGTCCGAAAGGGGTTTATAAAGCATAGCCGCTTCTGCCAACTGTAAAAACTGTTCATCCTCGCTATTTTCTATTTGTGGGATTTGCTTTAAATATTCACTTGTAAGGCGCGGCAGGTCATAAGAATTTGAGGATGGCGAACTTAAATATCCCGCCAAGGTAACATCAAAATCAACAAGCGGAATTTCAAAAATATTAAACATAAGCTTATAAAGCTGTTTGCTGTTTACGGCGCTTATTTTAAGTGTTTTATTGTCGAAAATAGATATAAGCTCTTTATTATTTTCGGTAATTTTCGTTTTAGAAAGGAAGTCATCAGCCGCAAAATAAAGGGTATTTTCGCTTGGCATAACCGTTACCAAGGTTTCATTTTTTAGTTTGGTTACGAAATCCTTAAACTCTAAAATTTTAAAGACTTTTTGAGGCTCTTGTTCGTTTGCAGGGTTATTGTCTAACCCATCATCCTCCAAATTCATTTGGGATAGCATTTTATAAAACTCTAATTTTTTTAGCATTGCCGCAAGGGCAGATTTATTCTGCTTTTTAAACGCATATTCGGAAAAATTAGTTGAAATTGGAACGGCACGGTAAATTGTACCTAGTGTTTTACTTAAAAATGCGTTTTCTTTATCGGCGGCAAGCTTATTTCTAACGCCCTCTTTAATATCAAGCTCGGCAAGGTTTTCATAAATTTCTTCAATACTATTAAAGCGTTTAATAAGGTCGGTAGCGGTTTTTTCACCAACACCCGCAACACCGGGAATATTATCACTGAAATCGCCCATAAGCGCTTTAAGCTCTATCATCTGCTGTGGTGTAAGACCGTATTTTTCCATTAAATATTCGGGAGTGCAAGGGATAATTTCGGGCCGACCCATTTTAGTAGCGGCGAGTAAAACGGTGGTATGCTCTGACACTAGCTGAAGGCTATCACGGTCACCTGTGGAGATAACGCACACGTCATCGTTTTGCTCGGCGGCAAGGCTGAGTGTACCTAAAATATCGTCCGCTTCATAACCTTCAAGCTCAATAGTGGTATAGCCAAAAAGATTTAATAGCTCCTTTAAAACGGGGATTTGTTCGGCAAGCTCAGAGGGCATAGGTTTTCTACCCGCTTTATACTCACCATACATTTTATGGCGAAAGGTTGGGGCTTTAAGGTCAAAAGCAACTGCTACCCCATCCGGATTTTCACGTTGGATAAGGCTATTTAAAATATTCATAAATCCATAAATTGCATTGGTAAACTGACCGTCCTTTGTAGTAAGCGGTTTAACGCCGTAAAAGGCACGGTTTACTATACTGTTTCCGTCAACTGCAAGTAACTTCATAGAAAAAACACTCCAAAAATCAAATACATATTTATTATACCAAATTTATTTTGATTTGTCACTATATTTTCACGAAATTTTTTCGCAAACGCGTGGCGTTTGATCCAATTACGCCATAGTTTTAGCATACCGCAAAATTCTACCCCGCGTCCATACAATTTGCAAATATAGGATACTTACTAACGCGTGGCGTTTGATCCAATTACGAATAGGATTTCTACACGTGGCTTAGTTTTTACCCCGCGTCCATATAGACTGTTATTTTAAGGTGATTTTTAAACGCATGGCGTTTGATCCAATTACGCCATAGCTTTAGCATACCGCAAAATTCTACCCCGCGTCCACGTCATTTATGAATATAAAATAGTTGCTTACGCGTGACGTTTGATCCAAATACGCCACAATTCCAACCTGCAATTCATAAAAATAAAAGGCAGACGTAACGCCTGCCAATAACATATTAAATACTATATTTTTTCTAAAAGGCATTTACACCCCAAGGTTATTTGCTGGAAAACCTTTTCAAAATTTCCTGTATACCACGGGTCTTCAATATCGCCGGGGGTACTAGTAAAATCAAGCAATTTGTAAACCTTATTTTCGGGGTCATCACCCAAAATTCTAAAAAGGCGCGGAAGATTATATTCCTCCATTACCACCAAATAATCAAACTCTGTATAATCTTCCTTTTTAATTTGGCGTGCGCGGTGATTACCAAAGGGGATATTATGCTTATTAAGAGTCTTTACTGCAGGTGGATAGATAGGGTTGCCTATTTCTTCGGTGGACACCGCTTTAGATTCAACATAAACATCATCCCTGTTCTTCACAAGGTCTTTCATAACGTATTCAGCCATTGGACTACGACAAATATTCCCGTGGCAGATAAATAAAATTTTAGTCATTATACTTCCTCTTTTTAACAAACTTTTAAAAAATATAAAATTGCGGCTATTTGAAGTATTAGCATTAAGGGTATTGTCACCGTAAATTTAGGTTTTCGTGTTTTATGCCTAAAAAGGTAGATTGCGACTAGTCCGCCGAGAGAGCCACCGATAAAGGCAAATAAAAGTAATGTGGCTTCCCTTATTCTTTGTTTTCCTTTAATTGCGGCACGTTTATCTGCGCCGAAGATAATAAAGGTTATTAAATTAATTATGACTAAATATATTAGTAAAAGTTTTATTAACATACTAGTTTTGCTTTCTCACCATTTTATACTCATCGTAGAACTTGAAATACGGACAGTTAAAATCAGAACCGCTCATAAAGCGGATTAGCTCATCCTCATCTAAATTAATTGAGCAAACATCACAGTCGTATTCATCATCATACATAAAATATGCGCACTGCTCACAGTTGGTTGGTTGTTTTTTATTATTTTTCATAAACTAAAAACTATCCCTCTATTTTAAGCTCTTGGATTGCGCGATACTGATAATCCACGTTTTTAAGTATTTCGGGCATTTTGAGTGCTGCAGCTGCACCGTTTACCGCAGTATGAAGCGGGTCGGATGCCATATGCACCTTAGTACCAATACAGTTTTCAAGCAGTTTATCAAATCCGCCAAGAAGCGAACCGCCGCCTGTAAGGTAAATGCCCTCGGTCATAATATCCGCTACCAAATCGGGGGGCGTTTTTTCAATAACACGGCGAATTCCGCTTATTATTGCATAACATTTTTCCGAAATAGCCTCATAAACCTCGCTTGAAGTAATCTCAAACGCGGTGGGAAGACCTGTTTGAAGGTGACGTCCCTTTACGGTAATAGCAACTTCTAAGGTATGCTCAATAGCGGTACCAATTTTCATTTTAATTTGCTCAGCAGTAGCAAGACCTATTAATATATTATAATTTCTTTTAACGTACTTAATAATTGCCTCATCAAAATCTCTTGATGCAATGGGAATAGAGTCACAAGCGGCAATACCTCCCATAGAGATAGTTGCGGCATCGGTTGTGCCTGCGCCCATATCTATTACCATACTGCCCTTTGGTGTATTAAAATCAAGCCCTAGACCTACTGCAACCGCCAAGGGTGCTTCAATGGTTTCGGCGTTTCTTCCGCCCGATGCCTCTACAACATCTGCAACCGAGTGATGCTGCATAGCGGTAACTCCGCTAGGCATAACAACCATAACCTTTGGCTTTATAATGCGGCTGCCAAATGCGGCGGTCATATATTCCTTAAGCATACTTTCGGCTATATCATAATCGGCTATAACGCTACGCTGAATTGGAAAAACGCAGGTTAAACTATCGGGCGTACGACCGATAGTTTCAAACGCCTTTTCACCGAAATAAATTGGCTCCCTTGTATCGGTATCTACCGTAACAACTGAAGGAAGCTCTAAAACTATTTTATTACCCGAGGCCAAAACAATTTTACTTGTACCTATATCTATTGCAATATTGGTAGCCATTTTTATCTTTCCTACTTTCATTAACTACTACTTATTTATTTTACATTATAAATTAATTTTTTTCAACGGTTTGTTTTTCTTCATCTTTATTTTTAGGGTAAACGGTAAGCGCGGTAATGGCAATAACACTTTCGGCACCCGAAAGCTTAAGCTCCTTTGCGCACTGACTTAAGGTTGCGCCCGTAGTTTTAATATCATCTACAAGCAAAATCGTTTTGCCCTTAATATTGCAGTTATTACAAAAAGAATACTTGCTTACAACGTTTGAAAATCTTTGCTCAATAGTGTTGGTTTCGTGTTGCTTTGAGGCTTTTTTAGGCTGCTTTAGCAACGGAATATATTTAACTTTCAACTGCCTTGATATGCCTTTTGCAAGTAGCTTTACTTGGTCATAGCCGCGCTCATTTAAGGTTGATTTGTGTGACGGAACCGAGGTTATTATATCTATTTTAAAATCACCCTGTTTTTCTTTAAGCCGTTCAACCATTTTAAGTGAGAAAAATTCATAGCCCGAACGGTTGCCGCCAAACTTAAAGGAATAAAAGGCAGATTTTGTTTTATTGTCTGCCTCTAAACAGGAAATCATTTTATCAAAATAATAAAAATTCCATTTACAGGCACACAGTTTCACGGGCAGACCGCATTTATCACAGGTTTTTAAACTTATAAGCTCGGGTGACGGTAAGCAGTTTTTACAAAAGTGCTTAAGCGGTGATATTTTATTGCAAATAAGGCAGGTGTTAGGGAAAACAAGCGCAACCGTTTTTTCTAAAATACTACTAAGCAAACGCATCTTTTAACCTTTTATTTAAGGTGGTATAGCGAAGGCTTTTTCGGTTATTTTCAACCATAGAATATACAACCTCGCTGCTGCCCACAACAATTATAAGTTTTTTTGCACGTGTAACCGCTGTATAAAGCAGATTTCGATATAAAAGCTTTGAAGGGGTATCTAAAAGGGGTAAAATAACGCAATCGAACTCGCTTCCCTGACTTTTATGTATTGTCATAGCGTAGGCAAGCTCAAGCTCGTTTACATTTTCATTATAATAGGTTGCAACCCTATCATCAAACCTTACAAGCAAAAGTGAATTTTTTCTATCTACCTTTTCAAGTATGCCTATATCACCGTTAAAAACACCGCTTCCCTCT
This sequence comes from Clostridia bacterium, assembly GCA_017436225.1. Classification (GTDB taxonomy): domain Bacteria; phylum Bacillota; class Clostridia; order Oscillospirales; family Acutalibacteraceae; genus UMGS1279. The sequence continues at coordinate 44,889 of JAFSDM010000004.1, forward strand.
TCACCGCTGTCACTTGTCCACATAATATCATAATTGTTTTTCACCTGCATAACCTTATCTCCCTCTCTTAGCTCGAAATTTTTAAAGGTTATTCTCTCACCGTTTTTCTTTTGTGGATTAAGGCGATGTTGAAGCATATTATTAAGGCTCATACTGCCTAAATCCAACATTTTAGATGGGCAAAGAACCTGAATATCGCTGAGGGGATTATAGCCGTATGCGTCGGGAAGACGCTTTGCACAAAGCTCCACAACAAGCTCTGCCGCCGAAAGCCCGTTATGATTTTGAAGCATAAAAAAGTCAGAGCTTTTGGAAGAAAGGTTGGGCATCTCTCCCGAAATTATTTTGTGTGCATTTTCAATAATCAAGCTTTCCATAGCCTGACGGAAAACCTTTGTAAGGGCTACAACGGGCACGGTGTTTGAGGCAATGATATCTGCTAAAACATTACCCGCACCAACACTTGGAAGCTGGTCGGAGTCACCTACCAAAATAAGCCTTGTGCCAAGCCTCACCGCACGAAGCAGACTTTCAAAAAGGAGGATATCCACCATAGACATTTCATCTACAATAACCACATCATACGGAAGCGGATTTTTTTCGTTTCGGGCGAAAACCTGATTATCACTATCGTTCCACTCAACCTCTAAAAGGCGATGAATTGTTTTAGCCTCACACCCTGTAAGCTCACTCATACGCTTAGCGGCACGACCTGTTGGCGCCGCCAGAGCAATACTTAAATCCTTTGATTTCAGAATTTTTATAATGGCGTTAAGGGTGGTGGTTTTTCCCGTACCGGGACCGCCCGTTAATACGGTTATGCCCTTTGAAATGGCAGTTCTTATGGCAGCTTTTTGAAGCTCCTCATACTCTATATGCTCCTGCTTTTCAATAATATCTATCTCAAGCTCTGCCATAAGCTCGGCGGGGGGAGCGTATTTTAAAAGCACCGCAAGTCTTGCGGCGGAAAATTCCTCTGCCCCAAAATACTTTGGCAAGGCAATGTAGCTAACCTCATTATCTACAAAACTTCGTAACTGAAAAACATTAAGCATTTCTGTGCAGACCGCTTCGACCTGTGACAATTCACACTCTAAAAGTCGCGCGGTAGTTGAAATTAATTTTTCCCTTGGAATACAGGTATGACCGTTTGAAAGATTGTGCTTTAAAATGAACTCTAAACCTGCTGAAATGCGAAAATCGCTATCCTTAGGGATTGCAAAATATGAAGATATTTCTTCAGCCTTTTCAAAGCTGAAGCCAATATCCTCACTGCATAAAACATAAGGGTTATTATGTATAACTTCGGTGGCGTTAGAGCCTAACGCATTAAAAACCTTTAGTGCGCCCTCAGGCGAAACGCGAAACGGGCTTAAAAAAAGCATTACATCACGCACGCCGAACTGCTTATTATAATCGTCAGCAATTTTTAAAGCTTTATCCAAAGAAATTCCACGAATTTCCGAAAGGCGTTCCGGCTCGGTTTCAATAATCTCTAAGGCTCTGTCGCCAAATCTTTCTAAGATATTTCGGGCGGTAGATGGTCCTACCCCGCGAATTGCACCGGAAGACAGATAACGAAGTATAGATGCGGTATCTGACGGGGCGGCTTTTTCAAAGGCTGATACCTTAAACTGATGTCCGTAGGTTGGGTGGATATCAAACTTGCCCGTTACCTCAACAAAATCCCCCACCGCTAAAAATGGCATAATGCCAACTATGCAAATTAAATCATCCTCTACCCTTAAAAGAGCAACGGTGTAACCGTTAGAGCTGTTGGAATATGTAATATGCTCAACCGAACCGCTTAGCTTATTAAGTTGTGTTGAATTTTCCTCAGTGGACATATTACCACTCCCTTTTATTTTAAAATTTGTCACATAAAATCACATCGTTGCGAGTTTTTGCAATTTTTTCAATTTCCTTACAGGTTTTATCGCTAAGCTCGGCTGTAACAACCACAACCTTCGAAAAATCCCCTTTTTTCTCCCACGAGGAAAACTCCAAGGCGTACCTTAACTGCTGAACTGCAACATCCTCGCTCAATTTAACAACAAGCAAAAAAGGCGGAGAATTTTTAGGTTGCATAATAAATAGCCAAAATCTACGAAGTATTTCGGTTATACCTAAAATTGAAGTAAGAGTAACAAACAAAACCGATAAAACTAACCACATAAAATCACCTCACGCCATAATATGTGCAAGGCTTGATTTTAGTGATTTAAAGCCCACCCTTTAGCCAAATGTTTAGGACCAAACTCAAGCTAAGGATGGGCTTAAAAATTAACCTATATTTACCGATGCGGTATATTCGCCGATTTGCCAAACAGCATTTGAACTCTTGCAAATAATGTTCGCCGATACTGTATGCTCACCCGACTGAATACCCTCAAGCTCTACCTCGGCGTATAAATCGGATGCTTTAAGTTTTTTCAAAACACTTTCGGGACCAATGATTTTAACATTACGAATTGCTCTTGAAAGCTTTGCGTTTGCAGAATTATTTACAACAGCAATTTGATTTACCGTATAAGTTTTTACAGTATATTTTTCAAGACCTGTAACTTTAACAGAAACAGTTTCAATATTATCCTTATTCTTTACGCCATCAGGAAGGATAATGGTGGTTTCAAATTTTTGATTGTTTCCGCTAATCTGACGGAAATCAATCTCACTAAGATTTATTTCTTTAATGTTATCAATGCTTTCGGGCGGTCCGCTTATTAAAAGTGTGGATGCCGACAGGCTGTGAGTAATTTTTTTATTTTTAAAGCTCTCAGGAGCGTTTATAAACTGCGCCACAATAGGAACAATTTTTTCCTTATAAATAGGAACTGTTACCTGAATATCGGGTGCCGAAAGTCCATCGGCAGTGGTGATAGTAAAAAGGCTTTGGTCTAATTCTTTGCCTGTTGTATCCAATATTTTAAGTTCGCCCTTAAAGGTTTCACTGGCGCTTAAAGTTTTGTTTACTTCTGCAACTGCAATAACCTTAGAAATTTTTTCGATATCGGTACGGGCGCCTTTAATGGTCAGTGTGGCATTATTGCTATCGCTGACAAAAGGCATTTCTGCTATTAATCCGCTTTCCGCTTTATGACCGATAGCCTGAGCCAAAAGTGTGAACTGCTTTGTATCAATATAATCAAACTTAACGTTTATAGTTTTTGGTGAAATTGAAATGATTTCAAAATTATCTCTGGCACCCGGTTTTTTGGTTGCCCTTAAATCCAAGGTGTAATTACCCGAAGTTGTTACATTTGAAATAGATGCCGAAATTAAAATATCCTCAACTGAAAGGTTGCTTACTACAAAAGCCTCGCCCTTTACCACAACACTTGCTGTATAAGCGGTTGGATCGCCTATAATGTCCATACCCATTTGGTCTACAACGGTGTTTTCAATGGGAATTGCAACGCTGATACCACTTATAGTGTTTTCAGAATCGGCCGATTCCGTAACGGTAATATTAAGCCATAAAACAATAGAAACAATCAGTGATATAACTATTGCAATTTTTTTATTTTCCAACAACTTTCTTAAGTTGAAATTCTTTTTTACTGCCACAAATACGCCCCCTTACCACTAAAAAAATTATTCTTCGACTTTATTTTCTTCTGCTTTTTCTTCTATTTGTGGTTTTTCTTCGGTTTCTTCTTTTACCTGTTCTTGATTATCCTTTTTATTAAACAAACCAACAACATATGACCAAAAGCCTGTTGTGGCTTCCTTTTCATCAATAAGCAATTCGTTTAATTCATTGTGAAGGGTAATTGCATCAAAGCCTCTGCGAAGCTCGCCGTTTACTGCAAGTGAAATTGCACCCGTTTCCTCAGAAACTACTACAACAACTGCATCGGAATTCTCGCTCATACCAACCGCCGCTCTGTGACGGGTTCCAAGCGATTTGCTAAGCTCGTTACCTTGTGTTAATGGCAAAATACAACCTGCGGCGTAAACCTTGCCCTGTCTTAAAATCATGGCGCCATCGTGTAGGGGCGTGTTGGGGAAGAAAATGTTGCCTATAAGCTGCGGGGTTGCCTCAGCATCAACCACTGTTCCCGTTGCAATAATTTCGCCAAGCTGTGTTGTTCTTTCAAAAACCATTAAAGCGCCGCATTTTTGTTCTTGCATAGCACCCGCAGCTCTACAAGCGGCATCTATGCCTTTTTTTATGCTTTGTTCTTCGGCATCAGTAGTAGAAACTCTGCCTAAAACCCCAAGCTTACTGGTACCCATTTTTTCAAGAGCGCGTCTGATTTCGGGATGGAAAATTATAACTATGGCAATAAGTAATGAATCCATTACGTGAGCCATTATCCACTTTACCGTTACCATATCAAGCAGATTAGCGATAAAGGCCACTATTACAAGCACTATAACACCTTTTATAAGCTGACCGCCACGAGATTTAATAAAAAATTCTATACACTTAAAAATAAGAAATGCTATAACCAAAATATCCAAAAAATCCACAATTCTGATATTGGTAACAATGTACACAATAAGCTCCCAAAAGGATTTTATTGCATCCCAAACAATATGCATTCTTACACCCACCCTTCACTGTCTATATAAATATATCTATACACTAATATTTTAACATTAGTTAAGTATATAATCAAGTGGTAAACGCATATTTTTTTAGATTTTTATAAATAAAAATACATTATTCAAGTTTCAATTTAACTATTGATTTTTAAGGTTGGTATGGTATAATTATACTGTACTGTTATGCCTCAGCATAAACAAAACTTCAAGGAGAAATTAAATTTATGAAACTAGGTATTGTTGGTTTACCTAATGTTGGTAAATCCACTCTTTTTAACGCTATTACAAACGCCGGTGCACAGTCGGCTAACTTCCCATTTTGCACTATCGAGCCTAACGTGGGAATGGTTGCCGTTCCTGATGAACGTTTAGATGCACTAGCCAAGATGTACGACCCCGAAAAGTACACCCCTGCAGTTATTGAGTTTGTTGATATTGCAGGTCTTGTAAAGGGCGCTTCCAAGGGTGAGGGTCTTGGTAACAAATTCCTTTCACATATTCGTGAGGTTGATGCTATTGTTCACGTGGTTCGTTGCTTTGAAAGTGATGATATCATTCACGTTGAAGGCTCGGTTGACCCTTCACGCGATATTGAAACAATTAACATAGAGCTGATTTTATCGGATATGGAGATGGTTTCGCGCCGTCTTGACAAATCCGCAAAGGCTATGAAGGGTGATAAATCCTTAGCCCCCGAGGTTGAGTTTTTACAGCGCCTTTTAAAGGAGCTTGAAAACGGAGTTTCTGCCCGCGCAGTTGAAACAAATGATTTTGAAGCCGCTATTTTAGCCGAAATGCCCCTTCTTTCTGCAAAGCCTGTTATTTACGCTTGTAATATGAGCGAGGATGATTTTGCGAATGGAATTGACGGTAACGAGCGTTTTAAGGCAGTAAAAGAAATCGCCGCTAAAGAAGGCGCCGAAACGCTGCCTATCTGCGCAGAAATGGAATCTCAAATTGCCTCTCTTTCTATGGAAGAAAAGGAATTATTCCTTGCCGATTTAGGTCTTGATAAATCAGGTCTTGACCGTCTTATTAAAACCTGTTATGACCTTTTAGGTCTTATTTCATACCTTACCGCAGGTAAGCCCGAGGTTCGTGCTTGGACCATTACAAAGGGAACAAAAGCCCCCGGCGCTGCAGGTAAAATTCACACCGACTTTGAGCGTGGCTTTATTCGCGCCGAGGTTGTAGCTTTTAAAGATCTTATGGAATGCGGCAGTATGACCGCCGCTAAGGAAAAGGGTCTTGTTCGCAGTGAGGGTAAGGAATACGTTATGCAAGACGGTGATGTTGTGCTTTTCCGTTTTAACGTATAACACAAGGCGTATTTTATCAATTGAAATTACATATACTACCATTTAAAGGAGTGTTTTTATGATTAATGATATTGCTTTACACAATGCCGATTTCGGCGATTTTATTAAAACCCTTGACCACTGCAAGGGTGATGTATTTTTAGAAACTGCCGACGGTGATGTGCTTAATTTAAAATCTAAGCTTTGCCAGATAATTGGTATTGCAAATATTTTAAAAAGTGCAGAAATTTCCGAAGCAAAAATTCGTTGCACAAACCCCGAAGATGAAACTCTGCTTTTTAGATTTAACCTTTACGGTGAAATCCCTGAAGAAAAATAATAAACAAAGTTAAAACATCGAGCGTCAAAAATGATGCTCGATGTTTTTTGTATAATATTCTATTCCAAAATTTCCCAGTAATAACGGCGATTAGAAGTTGGAAAATCATCTAAAACACCGTGCTCGGGGTCATAAAACTTCCCTTTAAAATACAGCGACCAATGCCAACAACGTGGGGTTTCTAAGCTTAAAATGCAAATTTCAGGGAGTTGGGACAGCTCTTTAACCTCTATACGATTTGGAATATATTTTATACTTAAAGTATCTAAACACAATAACATCTGCTTTAAGGTTGTTTCCCTCTCGGTTTTTACAATATCTATAATTTCATCAACAGTTTTATCCGAAAGCATAGCAAGCACAGCTTGACCGCACTGCAAATCGGTAGGTTCCTTTAAATATTTAACCGATTGTGTTAGTGACAAGGTTCATCCCCCTTTTATTTTTTATAATTATAACAAATTTCAAAAAAACATTCAAGGAGATAATTTTTAATGCGTTTTTGCTATTTTTATGTTGTTTTAAAAGCAATTATGTGCTACAATGAATTTGTATGTAAACTTCGGTTTGCAATTCGTTTTGTTTTAAACAAAGGAGAGGTAGTATGAAAAATTTAAATGATTACAACAAACCCACAAGACCCATTAAGGTTTTACAGTTTGGTGAAGGCGGATTTTTACGCGGCTTTGTAGACTGGATGCTTCAAAAATTAAACGATGCAGACCTTTGGAATGGTTCTGTGGTAGTTGCTCAGCCTATAGAAAACGGTCTTTGTGATATGCTTGATGCACAAAACTGTATTTATACACACGTCATCCGCGGTGCCGAGGGTGTAGAAACCAGTCTTATTGATGTTATTGACAGCTGTGTTAAACCCTATGAGGATTTTGACGCTTACCTAAAGCTTGCCGAAAATCCCGACCTTAGATTTATTGTTTCCAACACTACCGAAGCAGGCATAACCTTTAACGAGAAAGATAAATTCACCGATGTTCCACCAAAAAGCTTCCCCGCAAAGCTCACTATACTTATGAAAAAACGTTTTGACCTTGGTCTTGGCGGTTTTGTGTTCCTCCCTTGCGAGCTTATTGACCGCAATGGTGACAACCTTAAAAAGACCGTTTTACAGTATGCAAAGCTCTGGAGCTTAGGCGAAGATTTTATAAACTGGGTAGAAAAAGAAAATGTATTCTGCAACACTCTTGTTGACCGTATTAACACCGGTTATCCAAAAGGTGAAGCTCTTGATTTAGATTATGAAGATAAGCTTGTAAATACTTCTGAATTCTTCCACCTTTGGGTTATTGAAACTGATTATGATTTAGAAGCAGAACTTCCCTTCTCTAAAGCGGGTCTTAACGTAATCGTTACTAAAGATGCTTTAGAGCGTTACCGCACAAGAAAGGTAAGAATTTTAAACGGCGCACACACCTCTATGGTTTGCTACGCTCTTTTAAGCGGCATTGAAACCGTGAAAGAGTGTATGGATAACGAAGGTATGCACAGCTTCCTTAAGGATTGCTTATTTGAAGAAATTATTCCTACTCTTGATTTACCGAAGGAAGAGCTTTTAGATTATGCGAACAGCGTTTTAACTCGTTTTGCTAACCCCTACATAAAGCACTATCTTTCTGCAATTGTTTTAAACTCTGTAAGTAAATTCAAGGTAAGAGTTTTACCTTCTGTTTTAGAGTACAAAAACCGTTTTGGCAGTTATCCAAAAAATCTTATTTTTGGTCTTTCAAAGCTTATTGAATTCTATAAAACAGGCGCACCTAACGATGATGCCGACGTTACCGAATTTGTAAAAACTAAATCTCTTGAAGAGATTTTAAAGAATGCCGACCTTTGGGGTACCGACATTTCCGATATGGGCGAGGAGATAAAAAATGCAAATCCATACTTTAGATAATGTAGAAGTTAAAGAAGACGGTCACAAATACGCTCTTGCTTTAATTAAAGAAGGCGAAAACGTTATTAAGTACGGTTTCCCTATCGGTCACGCTAAGCGCGATATACAGATTGGAGAAAAAGTTTCGCCCGAAAATCTTAAATCAAACCTTGCAGGCATTATTGATTGGAGCTATACCCCCTACGATGAGCCTGAAGCCAAAAAAAGCGAAGCATTTTTTATGGGTTACCAAAGAGCCAGTGGCGACGTTGGTATTCGTAACGATATTTGGATAATTCCTACCGTTGGTTGCGCAAATGCAGCCGCAAAAAAACTTGCCGAGCTTACAGGCGCTAAGGCTTACACTCACCCCTACGGCTGTTCTCAGCTTGGCGGCGACCTTGAAACCACACAAAAGGTTTTAGCAGGTCTTATTAAGCACCCCAACGCAGGCGGTGTTTTAGTGCTTGGTCTTGGTTGTGAAAATAACGAAATTCATCTTATGAAAAACGCTTTAGGCGATTATGATGAAAACAGAATTCGCTTTTTAATTCTTCAGAACTGTGAAGATGAAATGGCAGAGGGTCTTAAAATTATAAACGAGCTTAAAGCTATTACCGCTAACGATACACGTACAAAGCTCCCCGTTTCTGCCCTTAGAATAGGCGTTAAATGCGGCGGTAGTGATGGTTATAGCGGAATTACCGCTAATCCGCTTGTTGGTCTTGTTGCTGATAAGTTTTTTGAATACGATGCTAAGATTTTAATGACCGAAATGCCCGAAGCCTTTGGCGCAGAGCAGATTTTACTTGCCCGTAGCGATAGTAAGGAGAGCTTTTTAGCCGCTTCTAATATGCTTAAAGGCTTTAGACAGTATTTTATTGACCACGGCGAAGGCATTGCAGATAACCCATCTCCCGGTAACATTGCAGGCGGTATTTCCACCCTTGAGGAAAAATCCCTAGGCTGTGTGCAAAAGGCGGGTAAAGTTACCCTCCGCGGTGCCTTAAACTTTGGTGAAGCTCCAAACGGCAAAGGCGGTCTTTACCTTGTAAACGGTCCAGGTAATGATCAGGTTGCCGTAACAAATCTTTCAGCTTCAGGCGCACACATAATTTTATTTACAACAGGTCGTGGCACTCCGCTTTGCGGTCCTGTGCCTACCCTTAAGATTTCTACCAACTCTCCCCTTTATGCTAAAAAGCCACATTGGATTGACTTTAACGCAGGTGAGATTATAAACGGTGCTGACAAAGCCGCTTTAACAAACGATTTGTTTGATTTAATTATTGCAACCGCAGAAGGCAAGGAGTCGTTAGGCGAGAAAAACGGATTTGAAGATATCGCAATTTTTAAAGATGGCGTAACCTTATAGCTTAAAATGTTAAACCGCAAGGCAGTTTTTCTGCTTTGCGGTTTTTGTTTTATAAATATTTTCTGATATCTACTGTAAGTTTTTCTTCAAGATTTATAAGGCGCTTGGTTATATCCTTTGAATATTCATCGGCGGCTTTGAACTCGTTTAAATATCGGTTAAGGGATTTCACACCCATATTACAACCATCGGTCATAAGGTCGGCAATAGTGTTATCGGTGTTATCCATAGAAAGCTTCCAATTAGTTTTCATCCAAGACATTCCCTTAACAATAGGGTTTGGTGCCTTGCCTTCATCTTCAAACCTTTCTAATTGCTCATTGATTTCAGTTTGAAGTTTTTTGTGCTCTTCCTTGCAGTCGGTCAGATATTTTTCAAGCTTTGGTGACTTAACGTTATCCAAAACCTCTTCAATGGAATCAATGCCCATTCTAACGCCCGCATCGCACTCACGCAAAAGTTTAATTGTATCTGATTCAATCATTTTAATCATCCTTTCGGTTTTATTTTAACCATAAAGAGTGATTTTATTCTAAAACAGTAAGTGCAACCCTTAGAATTTCGCGCACTGCGGGATAAAAATCATCAAATTTTTGTATTGGCAACGGGTTTACGCCCTTGCCCGCTTCAACGGTATATGCAGGCTTTAAATAGGTCATAATAAACCAATCCTTATACCCTGCAAACGACTGAAACTCATCGGGGTCGGTTAACTTATATCCCGAAACTAAAGCCATTCTTTCTCCAATCTCTTTAGCGCCCCGTGGCTCATAGTTTCCAAACCGCCAATAAATCTCCTCCCCCTGAGTGTGCAATGAAACGGTTAAATCAAAATCTTCTTTAACGCTTACATTATACACTGCTAGTGATTCAGGTTGGTCTAGCGGCGCAAAGCCCACAAAATCTCTTGGTCCTGCTTTAGTATATCCCGCCTGATACTTTTGCTCCTTTGCCTTTTCCCACATAGCAGGATAATTTAAGTTCAAATCTACACCCCTTATATTTGCCTTCCACCCCGACGGAAATGGAATAAAGGGGTAATTATTAGCAAGTACCAAAGTATCATAATAGGTTTCGCTATCACGTTCCATTGCCCCCGTTACCAAATCTACACCATCGGGATTTACCATAGGAATTATGTAAAGAGTTGTATTATCGAAGGTGTATTCGGCGTTTAATGCACCTAAATATGTAGCGTTTACAACACTTTTTGCATACTCTTCTCCAAATTTTAAAACCATTGGAGTTGTTATCCACTCATTTGCGTGATGGGAAGCGTTAAAAAAGATTTTGCGCTGTCCTTTTCCCATTTTAAGCATTATAATAGGTCGGTTTAAAACGCTTCTACCTACAATTTGGAGCGAAATAAATGGGTACCTTACCACTAAGCCTTCGCAAATAAGCTCGGTAAGTAAAGCCGAATAGGCTATATTAGTAGGCACTAAAGAAAAATTAAAAGGAACAAAAATTTTTTGCCCAACCTGCAAATTATTCGCCAAAATACTTATGTTGGCATTTTCTATAAGCTGTACCGTACTGCCCAATCTGTTTGCAATGCTATATAAACTATCACCGCTTTCCACCGTATAAACAGTATATCCCGTTAAAAAATCTCGCAGTAGATTGAAGGTATTTTTCCCAACAATACCATCAGGTAACAGATCCCTGCTTTTTTGAAATTCAATTACTGCACTTTTAGTTCTTCCGCCAAATATTCCGTCTATTAAAGCGGGACTAAATCCTGCTCTTTTTAAAGCTAACTGCACCATTTGAACAAGACTACCGCCGTCGCCTTCCTTAATTAAAAACATAAAATCACTCCTTTTTTAATTATATGTAATATAGCACAAACTATATGTTAGGAGAATTTTTGTGAAGGCGAAGGTTAAATTTGAAATTAAATGTAAAAATATGCTTTACTCTTTTTTAAACAACTGCAAGGAAAATAGACCCGATATTGCAGTGATTACCCCAAACGGACTCATTAAAGATAAGTTTTATTTAGATTTAAGCGAATACGTGGGCAAAATTATTTTAAACACAAGCGATTATAGCGATGAGCTTAAGTCAAGTCTACTTGCACACAGTGGGACTGTTTTAGAATATAAAACTGAATATAACAGCAATGAAAATTCGGTTGCAGTTTTAAATATGCCAATAAAAAGATAAAATAATTAAATTTAATCTTTAAAAATTAAAGTGTTTATGATATAATAAATAAGTTAATGATTTTTAAAATTAGGAGAAGGCTATGTCTGATATTAAAAAAGAAATTTCTCGAAGAAGAACTTTTGCTATAATCTCCCACCCTGATGCAGGTAAAACCACACTTACCGAAAAGCTTTTGCTTTACGGTAGAGCCATTCAATCTGCGGGTTCAATAAAGGGTAAGCAGAATGATAAACACGCCGTTTCTGACTGGATGGAGATTGAAAAAAAGAGAGGTATTTCTATAACCTCATCGGTAATGCAGTTTGAGTATGACGGCTACTGCATAAACATCTTGGATACCCCCGGTCACCAAGATTTCTCAGAGGATACCTACCGTACCCTTACCGCTGCCGATAGCGTTGTAATGGTTATTGATGCCGCAAAGGGTATTGAGCCACAAACCAGAAAGCTATTTAAGGTTTGTGCTATGCGCCATATTCCCATTTTCACATTCATAAATAAAATGGACCGCGAAGCAAGAGATTCCTTTGAACTTTTAGATGAGCTTGAAAGTGAATTTGGTATAGGCACCTACCCTATGAACTGGCCCATTGGTTGCGGTGTGGATTTTAAGGGTGTTTATGACCGCGAAAAGCAAAGAATATTAACCTTTGCCGATTCGCACGCAGGCGGAACAAGAATTGAAGCCATTGAGTGTGATATTAACGATACCGAAAAGTTAGATAGCCTTATTGGTATGTATTCACGCCAAAACCTATGCGATGAATTGGAGCTTGTAGAGGGCGCAGGTTATGAATTTGACCTTGATTTAGTTCGATCAGGTAAACTTTCTCCTGTATTTTTCGGTTCGGCTTTAAACAACTTTGGTATTGAGCCGTTTTTAGAAAACTTCTTAAAAATGACAACCGAGCCTCTGCCCCACCGTTCAGGCGAAAAAATTATTGAGCCAACCGAAGAAAGATTTTCCGCATTTGTTTTTAAAATTCAGGCAAATATGAATAAAGCCCACCGCGACAGAATTGCTTTTATGAGAATTTGCTCAGGTAAATTTGAGCGTTCTAAAGAGTATTATCACGTACAAGGCAAACGTAATATTAAGCTCTCACGCCCACAACAGATGATGGCGCAAGAGCGTGAAGTTATTGACACAGCCTATGCGGGAGATATTATAGGTGTTTTTGACCCCGGTATTTTCTCCATTGGTGATACAATTTGCGATGAATCACTAAAGGTTGAATATGCCGGTATTCCCACCTTTGCTCCCGAGCATTTTGCCATTGTAGAGCAGATTGATTCGCTTAAACGCAAGCAGTTTGATAAAGGCATTACGCAGATTGCGCAGGAAGGTGCAATTCAAATGTTCTTTATTCCTAATTCGGGTATGGAAAGGGTTTATGTTGGCGTTGTTGGTACACTTCAGTTTGACGTGCTGCAGTTCCGTATGGAATCGGAATACGGTGTTAAATATAACAGAATTGATACCCCCCTATCTTTAGTTCGCTTTGCCGAAATGAAGGATGGCAGTGAGCTTAGTGACCTTAACCTTATGTCTACAACCAAACACGTTATAGATAGAAAGGGCAGAGATTTGCTGCTTTTTAATGCCGAATATGAAATTAACTGGGCGCTTGATAAAAACGAAAATCTTGTGCTTAAGGAATTTAGCCAATTAGAAGAGTTTGAATAATTGGTCCAAGAACGGATTTATAGGGGATTTATTTTGTAGGGGGCGGCGCCCTCGACACCCCGTGAAAATGTTTGCGCAAAACAGGGTGTTATTGTAGGGAACAACCTATGCGTTGTTCCCTTAAAAACAATTGAATTTTGCGGTTTTGAGGCCCTCCCCTACAATATGTCTATTTAATTTGTGGGTATATATAAAAAATCGGCGTTTTGCAACGCCGATTTTTTAATTATTTAATTAACAAACTGTAAGATTAGGGATTTGCTAAATCTTGTGCAAATTTAACAAGGTCGTAAAGGTTACGAGCACCATCACCGCTATAGTCAGCGAGTGTAGAGTCTACATAAAGTTCAGCTGAAGACCATCCTGCAAAATATTGAGCGAGCTTAGCAAGGTCTTGAAGTGATACTTCGCCGTCATTGTCATAGTCGCCTGCGAGTAAATCGTCACAACCGGCTAATGTGAAGTTATCGATATAAATAGAAGCATTCTCTGCGGTGAATTCTGTAACAGTCTCAGTCGTGTTAGCTGTATATTTGATTAATACACCATAATTGTTATAATCGCCATTATTGGCATTAATCATAAATTTAAGGGTTGCTTTGTTCCACTCGTCAAGATTAAATTCGCCAGGAGTAAACTGAGCTAATGCTTTAACGTCCGTAACACAAGGATAATCTGTGCCTTCATAGTTGTATACACCGTCGTTATAGCCAACAATTTGAATTGTTGTAAGTTCAAAATCAGCACCTGTGTTTTTAAACATCCAATCAAATGAAACGGTAAAGTTTTTACGTGCAGCTAAACGTGAATTGTCAAGAGGTAAAAAGATGGAATTGCTATGTGCATAAGCTTGCATAAAGCTGTTATCGCCTTCAGTTACAACTGAAGAGCCATTAGTTGCCCAGGCTAATTCGACTAAATCTTCTGTACCATAGAACTTTGCAACGTCACCAACTGTAGCTCCATGTTCAAAATCTTCTGCATCGAGTACATAACCTGCTTCAGCAGTGTAAAGAGGAGTTGCTTTACCATCAAAGTAAGTTTCTTTTACTGTAACATCCTTAATTTGGAAAAGAGTACCTTCAAGAGTAGCATCAGAGGTATGGCTCAAGGATAATGCACACAACTCTGCACCGGAATTGGTGCTAGATGCTAAAGCAGTGAATTTTAAGGTTACGGTAACCCACTCACCGGCAAAAAGATCTGTAACATTGGTTGTAGAACCAAATATAGAATTGGATACATTATAATCTATGAAAGAATAAGTATTTTTAGAACCATTAATAGATTGTGAAAAGTCATATGAGTAGTCTATAGAAAAACCGGTGCGATAATTTTTATAAGCGTAAGCATTAGTTTTAGTATTACGATTACCTGGTTTATGATCCTGAATTTTCGTTTCTGCTACTTCATAAATCGACCATTCCGGAGAAAGAGCAAAACCACTAAATATATATGTAGCAGAAGAAGTAGGAATGCGAAGCTTATAAGAGATTTCATACTCATTGCCGGGGAAAACGTTAAATGGTGCTGTTGTAACAGCAGTAGAAACATTTTTATTATTTTCATCTTTGGGCTGAGAACGAAGTTCAATATAATCATTTGCTTCGTTAGCAAAGGTTACGTATTCAGAATCTTGATTTTTATTTGAACCATCAAAAGCAGTCATATTACCATCTTTAGTTAAAACGGATTCAAAAACTGTTCTTTCGGTGCTGGTTCTTAAAACTTCTCTTACTTCAAAATCTTTAATTTGGAAACCACGGGTAGAGGCTGTTGTACCAAAAGCAACAGTAACAGACTGATCGCCTCCATTTGTGGCTGATGCAAGAGCTTCAAACTGAAGGGAAACTGTTTTCCATTCTGAAAATACTTCATTAAGATCTAAACCATCTAGTTCTGCTGCTTGACTAGCATCTAATTTTAAATTGTCTAAAGAGTTAGCTGGAACGCCAAGTACAGTATAAGGAACTTTAAAATCAAAGGCAGAAAAACCCGTTCTCACATACGGATCATAGCCTTCAATTTGCCAAGTACCAACAAAGGCGTCACGATTGTAACCTACATAAGCATAGTGTTTCGATAAGCCGGTAACTGTATTAGTAATATTAGACCCCGTACTACTTTTATTGAAATTCATGATTTCAATAGTAGGTGAATCAGCTTTTACGAGTGTTGCATTACCCTCATCATCTACTTTTAAAGTGCTATCTTCATTCTTTTCATACTCGAAGCTATAATCACCTAAATCTACAGGTAAACGCATTTTGTAAGTAATTTCATACTTTTTACCGGGCTGTAAATTAACAATAGGGCTATAAAGTCTTGAGCCACCCGGGATATTAAAGTAATCGGCCTGACCATCTGCATCCTCATCACCGTAAGTAGTGCCACCAAAAGTAATAGGACTACTAGAAACAAAATCTATCCATTTATTGGAACTACTCAAACCCGAACCCGCATAAATAGGTTTGCTAAAGTCCGATTGCAACAACACAGTGTAATCACCTGATTGTGCAACTGCTTCTTCAGCCATAGCAGTTGTGCCTAAAGCGCCGAAACAACTAAAGGCCAAAATTAGTGTTAGTAAAATTGCTAAAAGTTTTTTCATAAATATCCTCCTTAAAAAAATATATAGTTTTCTATATGTAACAATCTTAGCACACTTTTTTGCAAATTGCAAGAAAAATTTTTAAATTTTTGAAAATTTTTATATTTTTAACACAAAAAGGGGATTTTTGCTCGCCGTAGGGAACAACCTCATGTGTTGTTCCGCAGAAAAATGTTCTAATCTTTATTCGGAACGACACATTGGTCGTTCCCGATTGAACCTATAAATTAAGCATAAATTCAGGGTCACATCGTAGATTGCACGGGAGATTAATAATAGCACATGCAATCCATCGAAAAATAATACCATACCCCGAACCGTAAATTGTTGTCTATATTAAAGCCATTTCCTGGTACTAATATTTACATAATACATCTTCTACTTATTTATCTTCTTTGATTTGTTTTACAGTTCTTTAATAACGGATTAAATGTCTTCGCTTTTTATATTTCTATATTATTCATCTGTATACTCATGTGGGCGTTCTTTATAGTCTTTAACTTTGTATTCGCCGATGGTATCGTATTTACTTGCTTTGGTTTCGGTTGGGGTGTCGGTTTCGTTATCTTCGCCGAGGATTGCATCGAAGAAGATGCGTTCAAGGTATTCATATTTTGAATAAATACCTTGTGAAGCCCAAACAAGAGCGTTACGAACATAGGCTGAGTTGGTTTTAAACAGTTCGTGTTCAACTTCAAAGCCTAATGATTTTGCGAACAGAACAGCAAACACCATAACCGTTCTTGTATTACCCTCACGGAAAGGGTGTGTTTGCCAAACGCTCGCTATAATACGAACAAGCTTAAAAACTATATCCTTATCATTGTCGCCGGTTCTCCCCAGCTTGGCGATTTCTTTCATCGTTTCATTCAGTTGCTTTTTAATTTCTTTGGGATAAGCATAGCGAACAGTATCACCGCCAAGGACGTCTTCATATTTCACCATTTGAATGGTACGGAATTCTCCAGCCCAATCAAATATTTGACCGAAGATATTTTGGTGGATATCCTGCAGTGTTTCGGTGTTGAACTTATCATATTTATAATCATAAATCGCCACCATAGCAAGACCGGTAATATCAGCCTCTGCTTTGCGCAGCAATTCCGAATCTTTTATATCTGCTAAATTTTTAAGGACGTCAACATCATCATATAAATAAGGGTCACGCATTTGTTAGACCTCCGTTACAAAACCGTATCTTCTTAGCGTTTGCTCAAACACCGATAAGAATGTTATATTACCTTTCTTCCAATTGGCAAGGTCGCTTTTTACCTTGTCACTTACGGGAACACCCTCAATTGAGGTCATAGCATCAGAAAAGGAAATTCTTTTTTCCTTTTCGTCGGCAGATATGCTATCCATACCGCTTGTGAGCTTTAACATTTTTAATTTGCGAAGTAACGCTTTATCCAATAACTCTGCGGCGGTTTCAATGTCGGCAAGTCTAATTAAAATCTCAGGCAGCTCTGCCTCGTATTCTTTTCTTAAGGAAAGCTGACTTGTTATTTCTTCTGCATCTTCTGCCTTGATGTATTTGCTCTCAACAGTATCACCATTACGGGTTTGCAAATATAAATATTGCTTACCGCCAATTGTCTTTTTAGAAATATATCCCTTTGGCAAAATACTAAGCTTTTGCTCAATTTCAAGTTTTGATGCAAGTAATTCTTTATACTCAAAAATAATATCAGTCATATTACTACCTCCTGACTATTAATAGTATATCACAATTTAACCTACAAATCAACAAAAATTTGAAAATTTGTAGGTTAAATATAACTATGCTGTAATCAGGATAGCAATTATTCAATTTGATTTTCTTTCAAGACCGCCATCACTTGCAACAAACAAGGTGATACCTAGACAGATACGAATCATTACATACGCCTTTCGGCGATTACATACCACTCCTTCGGATTGGATAAAAATAAAGCACTTGCCGAAACAAGTGCTTTTTTTGTTTGGTGCGAGTGACGGGACTTGAACCCGTACGCCAAAGACACACGCCCCTCAAACGTGCCTGTCTGCCGATTCCAGCACACTCGCATATTTAGCGTTGCAACCCTAATCACAACGCTAAACATTATATCATTTGTTTATGTGTATGTCAACAGTTTTTTTCAAAAATTTTCTTTTTTGTTATTTTTCATAAAAACCGCTATTTTTTGCACTAGTTATTTAATTATTTAACAATATATTTTTTAGGATTGCAGTATTTTCATTTTATAAAACTCGCCTTTTAGCGCCATAAGCTCATCAAAGGTGCCGTGCTCAGTACAATGACCGTCACGCATAACTGCTATTTTATCGGCATTGCGGATTGTGGAAAGTCGGTGAGCTACTATAAAGGTTGTGCGCTCACGGGTGAGGTTATCAATAGCGTCTTGAATTTCTTTTTCACTTACGCTATCCAGCGCACTTGTTGCTTCATCTAAAATGATTACCTTTGGATTTCTTATAATTGCGCGGGCAATAGATATTCTTTGCCTTTGACCGCCCGATAGCTTTCCGCCATGCTCACCTACAATAGTATCTAATCCGTCGGGAAGTGATGCTATAAAAGCTTTTAGATTTGCGGCGTTTATTGCATCATCAAGCTGCTTTTTGGTAACAGTTGGCAAACCGTAGGTTATATTGTCACGTATGGTGCCTGAAAAAAGCACGCTTGTTTGCGGAACTACCGCAATATGGCGGCGGTAGCTTCTTAAATCTATTTCGGATATTTTATTACCATCTATTAAAATTTCACCCGAGGTGGCTTTATTAAAGCCTATAACCATATTAAGCACGGTAGATTTGCCCGCGCCCGATTCGCCAACAAGAGCTATTGTTTCGCCCTTATTTACCTTAAGATTAAAGTTATTAAGAATTTGTTTTTCGGGAGTGTATGAAAAATTAACGTTTTTGAATTCAAATTCGCCCTCTAAGGTTTTAAGCTTTTTCTTGCCTGTATTATCTTCAATATCATTTGCGCTTAAAATTTCACCAACCGATACCAATGATTCGGTACCCTTTGAAATTGTTGGTAAAAGACCAACAAGCGCAGAAATTCGGCTTACTATATTAGAAAAATATGTTTGATATAGTGCAACCTCGCCTATACTTATATCACCCTTATACGCCATATAAGAGGTAACGCCAAGGCAAAGAAGCTGAAATATTTGGAAAACTATCCAGCTACTTGCGCCAAACACCTGCTGAATAATATCTAATCTGTACCCCTTTTCAGCTACGGTATTAAGCTGACTTGTGAATTTTTTAATTTCATTTTCTTCAAGGGCGTGGGCGCGGGTAACGGGAATAAGCTCTACCATATCTAAAATATTTGCAGAGGTTTGCTCAACGCCTTTTCGGAAATCTTTATTACTATCACTCATTTTCTTTCTAAAAGCCACCACAATAAAGGCGGCAACGGGTGTGCAAAACAGGAAGAAAATAAACACCAGCCAATTGGTAAAAAGAATTACACCAAGCGAAAAAACAAGATTTGTAATGGTGCCGAAAACTGATGTGAACATCTGACTGGAAAGCGCTTCAATGGCTTCTACATCACGCATTACCTTTGACTGAATTCTACCTGACTGCATTTCCTTATGGAAGGAAATTGAAAGCTGTTGCAGTTTGCGCACCATAGCGCCGCGAAGCCCCGCTTCCACACTTCGCCTTGCCAAAGAAAAAAGCTTGGTATGAATATAATGGGTTGGCAGATTTATGGCAATAAGTAAAGAGAGCCCAACAAGCGCAAAAACAAGCTTAGGAAGTGTATCGGCTGATGGATTTGTTACAAGATTTATAACATAGGAGGTTACAAGCGGTATTGCTAGTGCCGGACTATCCTTAATTAAAAAGAAAATAGCAGAAAAGAATAACTTCAAATAATGCCCATTATACAGTTTAAGTAATAAAACAATTGATTTTTTATTACCATCTGCGTAATAGGAAATGAAGTTTCTTTCCTGCCGTAATAATTCACTATCATCAAAATGCATATGTGGTTTTTCGACTCGTTTACCCATAAAAACGCACTCCCTAACAGTTTGGTTTCTGTAGTAAGGTATTAGATTTTATGTAGTGTTTAACCTTTTCGAATATAATATAACTGCTTATGGATAAAAAGTCAACCCCTAACGGAGCTATAATTTAATTTTTTAAAGTTCATTTTACTTTTACCGAAAATAGATATGAAAATTATAAATTTTCCTTGATTTTGTTTATCATTTCGGTATATTCTTCTTCGGTTAAATAAACCTTATCGGGATTCATTTGGAATACTCCACCCCATTCATCGCCACCCTCATACTTGGGTACAAGGTGCATATGCAAATGGCAGCCTGTATCACCGTAAGCGCCGTAATTAATCTTATTAGGATTAAAGGCTTTGTGCAAAGCGTTGGCAGCTTTACAAACGTCTGCCATAAATAAGTTACGCTCTTCCTCGCTGATGTTTACAATTTCACTAACGTGGTCTTTATAGGCTACGATAACTCTACCGGGTTTAGACTGCTCCTTAAACAAAATAAGCTGACTTACACTTAAATCGCAAATCGGAATACCGAATTTAGCAAGAAGCTCGCCACCCATACAATATCCGCAATTAGCATCTTTCATATTAAACACTTCCTTTTAAAATATATATTGATTATAATGATTGTTGTTTGTCGAAACGCTTGAAAGCGCTTCGACAAGCCGCTTTTTAAGCGGATATAGCAAAATTAAATTCTATGATTTAATTTTGCTGGGCAATCATTGCAATGGGTATGGACAAATTTTCAAAGAAGATTTGTCGCAAAATCAAAGATTTTGTGTCGAAACAAGTTTGTTTCGACTAACCATAACCATTATAACACACGGATTTGCGTATTTCAAATATATTTAACTAAAAACTTTTCGATTTCGTGGACGACTATTTCGAGTTCCTTAAAAAGTTCTTGCTTACGCTCTACGTTTTTGATATCATCCATACAGCTTTTAAGACTTTTAAGGCGATTTTTAACAAAGGTTATTGCCGCATCATTAGGATTTTCTAAAAGCTTACCTATGTATTTATACTCGCTGCCCACCTTAGGCAAATTGCCATCAAAACGGACCTTCATAACGGTGTAAAATCTGTTTTGTGACTCCACTCCAACCTCGGTTAAAATTTCAAAGCCCTCTCTAAAAAGGTATTCGCGAAGTCTGTCATCACAAGACATTGGCTGTAAAATGAGTATGAGGTCAGACTTTTTTACCCAAGGGGCATCGGTTAAAATATCGGCAATGGTCTCTCCACCCATACCCAAAATTGTTATAGCTTCTACTTCATTTGGAGCAAGACCTAAAAGGCCGTTTGCAAGGCGAAGCTCTATTTTTTCTGCCAAGCCGTATTTAATAATATTAGCTTTAGCAACCGAAAGTGGACCTTCAGCAATATCGCAAGCAATTACCTTTTCGGCAATACCCTCACGAATTAAGTGAATAGGCAAAAAAGCGTGGTCGGTACCAATGTCCGCCACGCTTTTAACCTGCCCTAATAACTCTGCCGCTATAAGCAGACGTTTATTAGAAATTGGCATAATTATTTACCTGCAAAGTGGGCGTTAAGCTTTTCTACAAGCTCATCTGCGTCGGTGCCGTGAACTGCGCAAGCCTGAGCAATGCTCTCACCGCGAGAAGCAGGGCAACCGAGGCAGTGCATACCAATTTCAAAGAAATACTCTGCGGTATCACGGTCATAATCTAAAATATCGCCAATGATTGAATCTTTTGTTACTTCCATTTTTATTCTCCTTTAAAAATTATTTAATAATGCTTTCGCCGTTCATTTCGGCGGGTTTTTCGAGTCCCATAATCTTAAGCATGGAAGGTGCAATATCTGCAAGTCTGCCGCCCTCACGAAGCTCGCAAGGATAACCTACAACACAGAAGGGCACGGGGTTGGTTGTATGAGGAGTGAAAGGCTCACCCTTTTCATCATACATATAGTCGGCATTACCGTGGTCAGCGGTGATGATTGCTGCGCCACCCATTTCGGTAGCGGCTTTTACAACCTTGCCAACACAGGTGTCAACGGCCTCAACGGCCTTTACTGCGGCATCAAAAATACCGGTATGACCTACCATATCGCAGTTAGCAAAATTTAAAATAACTGCATCATACTCGCCTGAAGTGATTTTTTTACAAACAGCATCACATACGGGATGCGCGCTCATTTCGGGCTGTAAATCAAAGGTGGGAACATCGGGTGACTGAATTAAAACTCTATCTTCGCCATCAAAAGTTTTTTCCTCGCCACCATTAAAGAAGAAGGTTACGTGAGCATATTTTTGAGTTTCAGCAATTCTAAGCTGAGTTTTACCGTTTGCTGCAAGATACTCACCAAGAGTCATTTTAAGCTCTTCGGGTGGGAATGCAACGGTAACGTTTGGCATAGTTTCATCATACTGAGTCATACATACGTAGTTAAGCGGGAAGAAACCGTTTTTGCGCTCAAAGCCATCAAACTTCTCATCAACGAAGGTACGAGTAAACTGTCTAGCACGGTCAGGACGGAAGTTAAAGGAAACAACGCTATCGTTAGCCTTTATCATACCATCTTTATCTACAACGGTTGGAACTATAAATTCATCAGTTACATCCTTAGCATAGGACTCTTCCATAGCCTTTACGGGGTCAGAAGCCTCTACTCCTTCACCGTAAACCATAGCGGCATAAGCCTTTTCAACACGGTCCCAAGCGAAGTCACGGTCCATTGCATAGTAGCGGCCCATAACAGAAGCAATTTTACCAACGCCAAGCTCTGCCATTTTATTTTGCAAATCTTTAATAAAGCCAACACCGGAAGTTGTGGAAACGTCACGACCATCCATAAGGCAGTGAACGTAAACCTTGGTAAGACCGTTTTTCTTTGCAAGTTCTAAAAGGCCGTAAAGATGCTCAATATGACTATGAACGCCACCATCAGAAAGCAGACCGATAAAATGGAGTGCAGAATTGTTTTTCTTGCAATTTTCTACTGCGGATTTTAAAGCATCAATATTAAAAAAGTCGCCATCCTCAATAGATTTTGAAATTTTAACGAGCATTTGATAAACAACTCTACCTGCGCCAATGTTGGTGTGACCTACTTCACTATTGCCCATTTGGCCATCAGGAAGACCTACATCAAGACCCGAAGCGCCAATTGTAGTGAAGGGGTTTTCTTTAAAAATTTTAGTAAGGTTAGGGGTATTTGCTGCAAGAATAGCGTTGCCATCCTTGCTTTCACGAACGCCAAAACCATCCATAATACATAAAACAACAGGTTTTTTCATTAAAATATTCCTCTCAAAAAAACATTAAGGTTAATTTTTAATTATTTGCTGGCGGCTTTAACAATAATTGAAAAATCTTCTGCTTTAAGGGATGCGCCGCCGATGAGACCGCCATCAACGTTTACCTTTGCAACGAGTTCGTCTGCATTTTTGGCATTCATAGAACCACCATACTGAATGGTAACGGTTTCTGCAACCTCTGCGCCGTAGGCTTCAGCAATAGCGGCACGAACAAAGCCGTTGCCTTCATCTGCCTGATCAGCGGTA
The DNA here is from genome assembly GCA_017436225.1 of Clostridia bacterium. Taxonomy (GTDB): domain Bacteria; phylum Bacillota; class Clostridia; order Oscillospirales; family Acutalibacteraceae; genus UMGS1279. The sequence goes on from JAFSDM010000004.1 coordinate 68,370, forward strand.
GCGGTAACGCCTGTGCCGATAGCCCAAACAGGCTCGTAAGCGATGATAACGTTTTTAAGTTGCTCTTCAGTTACGTTTGTAAGAGCCATTTTGGTTTGATATTTAAGCAGAGTTTCGGTGTAACCAAGCTCTCTTTGCTCTAAGGTTTCGCCAACGCAAACAATAGCCTTAAGACCTGCATTTAAAGCGGCAAGTGTGCGAAGGTTTACGGTTTGGTCGGTTTCGCCAAAGTACTGTCTTCTCTCACTATGACCGATAACAACATACTCAACGCCTGCTGCGGTGAGCATTTCAGCAGAGATTTCACCGGTGTATGCACCAGAAGCCTTGAAGTGAACATTTTCTGCACCAATTTTGATATTAGAGCCTTTAGCAGCCTCTACTGCGGCGGCAATATCAATAAAAGGTACGCAAAGAACTACGTCACAATTTGCATCTGCAACAAGGGGCTTCATTTCGTTTATAAGAGCAGTAGTCTCAGCGGGGGTTTTGTTCATTTTCCAGTTACCTGCGATAACTGCAGAACGTTTTGCTTTATTCATTATTTTTTCCTCCAAAAAAACAAAAATTCATTTATTTTAAAATAGACCGATAGCCGTCGCGCAAAAACACGACGGCTACGAAAAGACTATTTAATTATTTATCATTAAGAGCTGCAATACCGGGAAGCTCTTTACCCTCTAAGAATTCAAGGGAAGCGCCGCCACCGGTAGAAATGTGGCTCATTTTATCTGCAAAGCCAAGCTTTGTAACAGCAGCAACAGAGTCACCGCCGCCGATAACGGAAATAGCGCCGGAGTTAGCAACTGCGGTTGCAACTGCGATGGTACCGCTTGCAAAGTTTGCCCACTCGGAAACGCCCATAGGTCCGTTCCAGATAACGGTACCTGCGTTAGTTAAAGCATCTGCAAAGAGTTTTTCGGTTTTAGGACCGATATCAAGACCCATCCAACCATCAGGAATTTCATCAGAATCAACTACCATACACTCGGTATTTTCATCGTACTCTTTACCTACTCTATTATCAACAGGGATAAGGAACTTAACGCCCTTAGCCTCAGCCTTTGCCATCATCTCTTTAGCGGTTTCAACATTATCAGCATCTAAAAGAGAATTACCGATATTGTGACCCAAGCACTTCATAAAGGTATAAGCCATACCGCCACCGATGATAAGGGTATCAACCTTATCAATAAGGTTGGTGATAACACCGATTTTATCTGCAACCTTTGCGCCGCCAAGAATAGCAACTAAAGGACGCTTAGGAGCTTCAAGAGCACCACCGATAAACTCGATTTCTTTATTGATAAGATAGCCGCCAACTGCGGGAATATAATCTGCAACACCGGTAGTGGAAGAGTGCGCACGGTGAGCAGAACCGAAAGCATCGTTAACAAAAATATCTGCAAGGTCTGCAAACTTTTTAGAAAGCTCAGGATCGTTTTTGGTTTCGCCCTTTTCGTAACGAACATTCTCTAAAAGAAGAACTTCGCCCTCTTTAAGCTCTGCTGCTAATTTGTTAGCACATTCGCCAACAACGTCACAAGCCATTTTAACTTCAATTCCTAAAAGCTCAGAAAGACGGGCTGCAACGGGTTTTAAAGAAAACTCAGGAACAAACTCGCCCTTTGGACGACCAAGGTGTGAACAAAGGATAACCTTTGCACCATTATCTAAAAGATATTTGATGGTAGGAAGAGAAGCTACTATTCTCTTATCATTAGTGATAACGCCATCCTTAAGCGGAACATTGAAGTCGCAACGAACAAGAACTTTTTTACCCTTTACTTCAATATCCTCAATTGTTTTTTTGTTAAGTGCTGCCATAAAAAACATCCTTTCAAAACATATTGTTATTTAACATTAGATTGTTAAAACATCTACAAAGATTATTGTACCAAAAAGTTTTTAAAATTGCAATAGAATTATTGCCAAATATATGAATTTTACGCATATTTTTTGTGGGATAAATGACAAGAAAATGAAAGATACAAAGTCAGGTAACAGTTTTAATAGTAACACCCTATAAAATTTTATAATATTATTAAAGTTCCGACTTTATTTCACCCGTATTCCAATCGTAGCGGTGCAATTCTCCAAAATTTTGAAGCTCGGGGAAGCCCCACTGGCGAAGCACCTCATACGCCGCCAAAGCGACGGTATTTGAAAGGTTAAGACTTCTCGCCTCACCTATCATAGGCACTCTAACCGCACGGTCGGGGTATTTAAGCAAAAGTTCTTCCGGCAAACCCTTTGTTTCTTTACCGAAAAAGATAAAGGCATTATCGGGGTAGCTTACATCTGAATAAACCGTTCTACCCTTGGTTGTGAAAAAGTAGAATTCACCGCCGCTATTCTTTTCAAAAAAATCATCAAGATTTTTATAGTAGGTTATATCTAAAAGATGCCAGTAATCAAGTCCCGCTCTTTTAAGCTGTTTATCATCAGGCTTAAAGCCCATAGGCTCTACTATATGAAGTCTGGCGCCCGTTGCGGCACAGGTGCGTGCAATATTGCCTGTATTTTGGGGGATTTCAGGCTCTACCAAAACAATGTTTAATATGCTCAAGGTTATACCCTACTTTCAATAATGGTGGCGCTGCCGCTAAAGGTAATTTCGCCTTTATTTGCGGGAACGAAAGCACAGTCACCCTTTTTAAGTGTTACGCCATCAAAGGAAACCTCGCCCTCCAAGCACAAAAGAGCTGAGAAAGAGGTGTTATCTACATTGATTTGATTAATCTCATCGGTACCAAAAATCTTAACGTTAAAATATTCGCAATCAGCTAAGGTGCCTTCAGGGAGATCACTTTGAACGGGTGGCTTCGAAAGGCTTGTAACCTCAACCGCTTTATCAATATGAAGTGGGCGGGGTTTACCGTCCGCACCGAGTCTGCCGTAGTCTGAAACGCGATAGGTTGTATTAGAATTTTGCTGAATTTCGGCGATTAAAATGCCCTTACCGATGGCGTGTATGGTGCCCGACGGAATAAAGAAAACGTCACCCTTTTTAACAGGAACCTTATTAAGAACATCGGTAATAGTGTTATCGGCGATTTTTGCGCGGAACTGCTCCTTGCTTATTTCTTCCTTAAAGCCGTAATAAAGCGTTGCGCCCTCTTCACAATCAACGATATACCACATTTCGGTTTTGCCGTACTCACCCTCTACTCTAAGAGCGTATTCATCATCGGGATGAACCTGAACCGAAAGGTCATCCTTTGCATCTATAAGCTTTATAAGAATGGGGAAATAACTAAATTTTTTACCGTTTTCACCAAGGCAATCAGCACCAAAAGCGGCAACTGCCTCTGTTAAGGTTTTGCCCTCAAGCTCACCGTTTAAAACAATTCCTGCGCCATCCTTATGAGTAGAAAGAACCCAAGCCTCGGCAACCTTTTCTAAATCGGTTTCCATTTTGTATTCGGTTTTAAGGCGGGTTCCGCCCCATAAATAATCCTTTAAAGCGGGTTTTAATTTCAAAGTATACATTAGGGTTCCTCCTTTAAGTTCCTTTCCTCATTTTCTGTTAAATATCTACCTGCCTGAGTTGTGAAAAGCTTATAATAAACACCTTTATTTTTCATAAGCTCACTGTGAGGGCCACATTCAACAAGCTCACCGTTATCTAAAACGAAAATAACATCAGCGGTGGTAGCACTTGAAAGGCGGTGAGATACAAAAATAGTTGTTTTATCCTTGCGAAGTGAATCGAATTGGTCATAAATTTCTTGCTCGGCAATAGCATCCAGCGATGCGGTAGGCTCATCAAGAATAAGTATGTCCGAGTCGCTGTAAAATGCCCTTGCAACCGATAGCTTCTGCCACTGACCGATTGAAAGCTCTATACCGTCTTCTTCAAAGTAGCGCATAAGGGGTGTATCATACCCCTTAGGCAAACGGGAAATAAACTCAGTAGCATTGCTCTGCTCTGCCGCTAGTTTGATTTTTTCTTTGTCGGCATCATTATTAACTTCACCAAACGCAATATTTTCAGAAACGGTAACGGCGTACTTTCCAAAGTCTTGGAAGATAATTCCGTAAATATCATAAAGCTCTTCGGGGTCATATTCCTTTAGGTTTATGCCATCTAAAAGGATTTCGCCCTCGGTAGGGTCATAAAGACGGGTTATAAGCTTAATAAGGGTTGTTTTACCCGCGCCGTTTACACCAACCAAAGCTACGGTGTCACCCGCTTTAATAGTTACATTTAAGTTTTTAATAATGTATCTTTCGGTGCCCGGATATTTAAATGAAAGATTTCTAAACTCAATTTCGTGTGGTACGTGCCTTTTGATTTTAGAGATTTTCTTATCACCCGTTAAAATTGTAGGCTTTTCTTCCATAAAAACAATAAGGTTGTCAATAAACAGTGTACCCTCGTAGATAGTAGAGGTTAAAGAAATGAGCGAATTTATTCCGCTTGTTATTGAATTAAGCGCACCTGTGTAAAGAGAATAATTACCAACCTTAATTTTGCCAAGCCAAACCTGCCAAGCAACATAAAGGAACAACGCGCAGTGCGAAAGTGCAGAAAGCATAGAAACCAGCATATTTAAAAAGCCTTCTTTAACATATATTTTTTTAAGGCCCTTAAAATACCTTTTAAAGGTTTCTTTATACCTGTTTACAAACAAATCCGAAAGACCGAATATGCGAATTTCTTTAATTAAATCCTTATTGGTAATAAGACCTGAATAATAAGCCATCTCTCTGCGGTCTTTAGAATTCCAACGAATATAGTTAAAGGTTTTTTTGCGGTATTTATAAGCAACAATACCTGCAGGGAGCGCCAATACAAGTATAAGCGGAACCGCCAAAGGACTTGCAGAAATTAAAATACCTATAAACGATACAACGCTAATGGCGGTACTTACGGTATTAAAGGTAGCGTTAATAATCTGAACGGGTCGCATACCCGCTTCACGCTGAGCGTTTTCAAGTCTTTCATAAAATTCGGGTTTATCGAAGCTTTGCAAATCCAAAAGGTTTGACTTTTCCATCATAATAACCTTTACGTGGTTTGCAACCATTTCACCCGAAATTCTAACAATTAAAGAATTCAAATGCGATAAAAAGCTATTTGAAATTATACACAGAAACTGTGCAATAAGCAAACTGATGATTTTTGAAAACTCAATTGGCGAGCCGCTGACTGCCGCATTATAGGCATCTGCCAAGATGTTAATAAGCTCAGATGCAACCCAAGCGGTTACAACAGGCAAAATACCCGTTAAAAGAGCAATTAAGGTTAAGCAGATAAGAATCCACGGTGCGGTGTTCCAAACTAAACCAAATATGTAAAACAGGCGTTTAAAAAACTTAAAAACAACTCGTTTTAAGTAACCGGGGACTTCTTTTATGTTTTTGGGTAATGGTTCTTTTAGTTTATTATTATCCATTCTCAATCGGCGTGGACCTCCGGGACCCATTTATATCACCTCTAAATTTATAAAAATACAAAGTAATTATACAACAAAACCGTAATTTTTACAATAGTATAACTGCAAAAAATACGGTTTTTCTTTGTTTTTTAAATTTTAATGATAAAAATCGTAAATCTTCTCGCAAACGCCAAGCGGTATGCCGGTTGCCTTTTTAATATCTTCGGGAGAAGCTTTAATAATTTCATCAATCTTTTTAAAGCTTTTTAGCAGAGCTTTTATTCTTTTTTCACCCATACCCTCAATAAGGGAAAGCTCAGCAGTTAAGCCTTTTTTACGGCTACTGTTTCTGTGATAGGTTATGGCAAAGCGATGGGTTTCCTCCTGAATTGTTGCTATAAGAGTGTATGCCCTATGATTTGCGCGAATTGAAATATCTCCCCCGCCCGCCGTTATGGCACGGGTGCGGTGCTTTGAATCCTTAACCATACCAAAAATCGGAATATTAAGACCGTGACTTTGCATAACAGGTAAAACTGCGTTAAGTTGCCCTTGACCGCCATCAAGCAAAATAAGGTCGGGCAATCTGCCAAAACCATCAGTTTCACCCTTTTGGAGAGCGATTTTATATTCATTAAATCTGCGGTCAAGCACTTCCGCCATTGAGCGATAATCATCCTGCCCCGAAAAGGATTTAATTCTAAATCTCTTATAAGCCGATTTTAAAGGTCTACCGTTTTCAAAAACGGTCATACCCGCTACGTTTTCGTTGCCCATAGTGTGGGAGATATCGTAAGCTTCGATATAAACGGGAGGCACGGGAAGGGATAAAAGTCTTGCAAGTTCATCAAGCGCGGCGGTTTCAAAGGTTGTTTTTTGCTCCAATTTAGCAAGATGCTCAGCCGCATTAAAGCTACACATTTTAACAAGGCTCATTTGCTCACCCTTTTGAGGAATTACAAGCTCAACAGCCCTGTTTGATGCTTCACTAAGCCAAGTTTCAAGCAACTGAATATCTGAAACTTCGCCATCTAAAACTATTCGTTTTGGAATTTCCCTAGACGAGCTATAATATCTTTCCACAAATTCAGTTCTGTCTAAAACAAGCTCATCAGGGTTATTTATAACAAAAAAACTTATATCGGTAAGATGGCCGCCCCTAAAGCACATAACCGCAAAGCAAAGTGCGTTTTCGGTACGGGCTGAAGCAATAATATCCTGTTCCTTATAGGAAGAGGTTATTACCTTTTGGCGCTCGGTAGCGCGGGTTAGGGCTTTTATTCTATCCCTGAGCTTTGCCGCCTTTTCAAACTCTAAATTTTCTGCCGCCTGTTCCATTTGTTTTTGAAGTTTTGCGGCGGTTTCGCTGCTTCCGCCCTTTATAAATTCAACTGCCGCTCGAACCGACTCTAAATATTCTGACTGTTTGATTTTTCCGCTACAGGGAGCCGAGCATAAACCTATGTGATGGTTAAGGCAGGGCCTTGTTTTACCAATATCACGCGGAAACTGCTTTGAGCAACGGGGAAGCCCAAATATTTTTTGCGCTTCATCCACGGTTTGCTTTAAAATCCACCCCGAATTAAAGGGGCCTAAATATTCGGCTTTATCATTAAGCTTTTGCTTAACCTCGCTTATCATAGGCCAATCACCGCTTGTGATTTTTATATAATGATAGCCTTTATCATCCTTTAAAAGAATATTATATTTAGGACTGTGTTGCTTTATTAAAGAACATTCTAAAAGCAGTGCTTCTAGCTCTGTATCGCAGATAATATAATCAAAATCATCTACCTGCTCCACCATTCTTTTAACCTTTAGGGTGTGCTGTTTATCGCTGCCAAAATAGGAACTAACTCGGTTTTTGAGCTTTTTAGCCTTTCCAATGTAAATAATATTACCCGATTTATTTTTCATAATATAAACGCCGGGAAGAAGCGGTAAAGACATAGATTTTTTTCTAAGTTCACCGATTTTTAAATTCATAAAACAACACCTCCTTAACGAACAATTATATTTTTATTATACACTATTTAAAAATAATTTTCAATAAAACCAAACCCTTTAATTTGAAATAAAAAATCGCCCGTATAACGAGCGATTTTTTTACTTATATTATTATAAAATCTTCTGCTTTTACTGTAAAATCATTTGACACAAAGTCTGAGGTATTATAGTTAACCACAGTAAACCTACCATTTTCATATGTGGTCTTAAAAACACCATCCGCCAATTTTTCGTGATTCACCATTGCGGTATAGCGAATAGGCTCTAAACAATTGTAAAGCTCCTCTGCCGCTTTTATAACCTCAGCCGTTTCTCTTAAATCATCATCGGTATCGCACACGGGATTTTCCTTGCCCAAAAATTCATAGCTGCTACGTTTTTTATCGATAAATTGCTTATAAACATAAATGGCAGGTCTGCCACCGTATTCCACAAGTTTTAAAAGTTTTTTTCTTTCACCCATAGTGCAATTCATTATATCACCCGAAGGGCAATAAAGGATTACTCCATGATAAACAAGCGGATAAAGAGGAATTTTAACGTTTATAAAAGGATCGTTTGCGGGAGTGTCCTCTAAAAGATTTGAGCAGGTATAAAGGGCATAATCCAACACACCTATAAGATAATCATATCCACCCTCAGAAGATACGCCGCCGAAAAGATTTTTTGCCTCAAGCAGGGTTTTGAAAAAATATTCTCCCCCTTGCTTTTTGGTTATGGGATGTTCGCCTGAAAAACAATCCCTTGGCGGTACAGTACCTAAAACGTCAATATAATGCATACCGTTAAAACCAAGTTCACGAGTTTTTTCAAGGTTTTCTCTACAAGTTTTATATCCGCGCTCAGGGCAAATAATATAAGGCTTTCCGCCCGACCAGGGAAAATACCACCTACAAATCTCACCGTCTTCTTTAACAATAGAATCATTAATATTAAAGTTTTTTGCAATACTGTAGGCATCACTTGAATTTGTATGGGCGTTTATGGTATAACCCGCATTTTCAGTCTTTTTAATAGCTTTTACAAGTTCTTCCTCACCACCTAAAGCCTCCTCAACGGGAAAAGCCTCAGGCCATCTGCCGTCGTGACCCTTTTGATTCCAACCTACAAGGCATATATCTGCATTTTTTACGCCTGATGCCTTCATTTCATCAACAAGATCCAAAATGCGATTGAATTTCATTGCCACCTTCATTTCAGGCTCATTTTCAACAGTCTGCTCAAAAATTTCTGAGGGAGCAGGTTTCCACCCCATACGTATTCGTATATTTACCGAATCAGCAATGCCCTTAAGAGATGGACGTTCAGCGATTTTTTCCTTAAGGGTTTTAAATGCGCCACGCTTGTATTGGTATTCTCTATACTGCTTAGCCATACCAACGTAGTTAGCATTTTCGCCTTTAAGTTCAAAATATTCAATAACAATATCTTCATAGGCGCCATAACCCGTAAGATTAAATCGAGGGAAGGCATAATATTTATTATTTTGACGCCTGATTACAATTTTATATTCCCACGCCATGGAACTTACAACAGCAAGAAGGGCGCTATCACCATTTTTATAGCCAAAAATAGGCATAGAATAAAGGGTGTATTCACGTTCGCAGTCCTCACCGCACTTAAATTCACAAAGAAAATCAGAATACTGAAATGGCATAACAAAATAGCCGTTATCACCGGGAATTCCAATCACGTTATTTGGTGAAATATCTATATAATCGGCATCTTGGGGGACTTTTTCGGCAGGAATTTTTAATATAAATCCATTAGAAGTTTTTTGAATTTCGGGTGTTATATTTATTTGAGTTTTATTCTTTAAATTTAGTTCTGCAACAAACGAAAAATCCATATTTTCACTTCCTTTAAGCTTATTTTACAACATTTTTGATTTTTATAAATACACAAAACAAAAATAAAATATAATAAAATAAAGACGATTAACCAAATTTTTTCAAAAAACAAAGGTAGACTTTTTCACCTATCTTTATTACTAATTATTTAAAATTCAAATTCAAGAATATGGGAGACGGCAATTTCGCCTAAATCCACCAAATAATAATTATTTTTAACGGTAAAGGGAACTTTTTTGCCATCTACATATACACATTCAGGCTTAGTTTCGCTATAAAATGCAAATTCTCCGCCGTTTAAAACGGTATATTTGTTTTCGCCAAATTTTTCACAGGTCGCAGAGGTTACGTATTTATCGGTAAGACCTATTACTGCAAAGCCATCTTCAACCGGAATAAAATTATAATATCTATAATCATCATAATTATTAAGGGTAAAGCTTATTTCATCACCCTTATTAAGAATTTGTGCCTCACCGCTAAAGAAATCATAAGCAAGATATTTATTAGCGGTTGCGCCCTCAAGTTCAAAGGGAGAAAGGCTGCCATTAACGGGCTTTTCTTTCTTATCTACGTTAAATGCGGCTGCAACAAGACCGTTGTTGGTACTGTTAAACACCTTATACGCCTTTTTAGAAATACGGGGGTCAACCGTTAAACAATCGGCGGTTGGCACGGCAGAATTATTACAACGTAAAATTCTTCCATCTGCAAGAACTAAAGGCAAAATTCTTTCAGCAACACTGCGACCAAGTTTATCACTAACGTAAACAGGGCCACCGCTAATTGCGCGGAGAAGGCAGTTTTTAATGGCTTGACCGTCATCGGTCCAGAACATATCAAAATCGCCTTTAAAAAGTCCTGAATAGAAATAGCAGGTGTATGTACACTGTAAAATATGGTCGATAAACCACTTTCTGTCTTCGGGTAAAAAGTCGTTACTACAACGGTTTAGAATACTAATTGGGCGGTTCCAGATATCTTCAGTTGCGCAACCCATACAGTTGATTATGGTTCCGTCAAAATGAACACCTACAGCACCCTCAATACCGGTATGCACGGCATCGGCAATCTCGCCAATGGTACCCATATTGCGATAAAACCACTCTAGTGAGCTTTGGCAGTCAACCTTTACAAAATCAATACCCGACTCTTTTAAGTAATCATAAAAAGCATTATGATAACCAAACATATCCTCGGCGGTGGGCTTAACAACAAGTCTTACGTCATCATTTTGGGTAAGATATTTTCCATATTCCTTTGCTACATTGCCATCGGGAGAAAAACCATACCAATAGCCTTCAAGAGGATGCCAAGCTCCCATTTTAACGCCGTATTTTTCCTTAACTTCGGTAAGTGCCGCCTTAAAGCCTTTAGGGAACTGTTTTTGATTTGCTTTAAAATCCAATAGTTTTCGGTCGTGCATAACATCGGCACCGTTTTCGCCATCAACAACTGCCCACGAATCATCAACTATACCCCAACGAATAGGGATGTTTTTAGATTTAAATTCTTCAAATTTATCAAGAAGGCCTTGATGATTTACGCAATAAGGGAAAGCATCCCAACTGCACCAACCAAGATATTCGAAGATTTCGGGGTAACGTTTCTTATCTGCAGGAGCCGCCTTTTTGCCCAAAAATTTAAGACCGTAATCGGTAATCTTTTTAGGAAGGGCGTAAGGCTTTGTGTCGGTTGCAAAGAAAAATAGTACAGAAGAAAATCTTGTAAGACCTCTTTTATAAGACTGAAGCACTGCCGAAAGTCCCTTTTCGCTGCCACAAAAAGCACTTTTATACTGTTTATCACAGGTGGCAAAAAGGCATCCGAAAGTATTTTGGGAATCGAAAATAATAGCCTGTGTATCGGGCAGAATTTGCTTAATATCTTCCCTACCCAAACGTGATACTAAGGTCCAGAAAGTCACAAGATTGCTAGCAGTATAGCTTTTTAGGTTTTCTATTTCACTAAAGGTTAAGGAAAAAGCGGCTTTAGCGTTAAGATTATTGTTAGCGTTATCATAAAACTGACCTTTTGAACGGTCGCGGATAAGTCCGCCCTCTGCCAAAAGGGTTACAACGCCGTTTTCTTCACAAATTTTAACTCTTGCCTCTGCCTGACTAACAACACCGTAAATCTCGGTTTCAGAAAATTCTGTTATGGGAAGGATATATTCGTTTCCATCTTCGGTTTTTACCGAAATAGAAACATTTTTAAATGTAGCGCCATCCCCTACCATATCTATGGTATCAGCTCTTTTAATAAACTTAAACACTTGAGGTTACCTCCTAAATCAGAAAAACACAAAAAAGATAAAATGAAATTTAGAATTAGTTTTTAAGACTTTGAATAGGAGCGGGAATTCTACCTGCGCGGGTGATGAATTTAAGCGGTGATGCGGTATTAACCTTCATAACGGGTCCGCTACCTAAAAGTCCGCCAAATTCAAGCTCATCGCCAACATTTTTGCCGATTGCGGGAATAACTCTGACTGCGGTAGTTTTTGAATTTATCATACCAATTGCGGCTTCATCGGCGATAATTGCCGAAATAACTTCGGGTGGAGTATCACCGGGGATATTTATCATATCAAGACCAACCGAGCAAACGGCGGTCATAGCTTCCAGCTTTTCAATAGTGAGTGTGCCAGCTCTTGCGGCATCTATCATACCTGCATCCTCGGTAACGGGAATAAATGCACCCGAAAGACCGCCAACGTGTGAAGAAGCCATAACGCCGCCTTTTTTAACGGCATCGTTAAGCATTGCAAGTGCGGCGGTAGTACCACAGGCACCGCATTGCTCAAGACCCATTTCTTCTAATATATGAGCAACCGAATCGCCTACTGCAGGTGTGGGTGCTAAAGATAAATCTACAATACCAAAAGGCACGCCCAAAGCATTTGCCGCCTCACGGGCAACAAGCTGACCCACACGGGTAATTTTAAATGCGGTACGCTTAATAAGCTCGGCAACTCCGCTTAAATCCATAGTATCATCGGCTTTTTCTAAAGCCGCTCTTACAACACCAGGACCCGAAACACCAACGTTTATAACGCAATCGGGCTCGCCCACTCCGTGGAAGGCACCCGCCATAAAGGGATTATCTTCAGGGGCGTTGCAAAATACAACAAGCTTTGCCGCACCAATGCAGTTTCTAGCTGCCGTACGCTCTGCCGCCTGTTTTACAATTTTACCCATTAATTTAACGGCATCCATATTAATACCGGCCTTTGTTGAGCCGATATTTACTGATGCACAAACGTGCTCGGTAACGCTTAAGGCTTCGGGAATGCTTTCAATAAGAGCATAGTCGCCCGCCGAAAAACCCTTTCCAACAAGTGCGGAATAACCGCCTATAAAATTAACTCCGACCGCTACTGCCGCTTTTTCAAGAGCTAAGGCAAACTTAACAACATTTGAATCTTGACAAGCAGAGGCAAGCATTGCAATAGGGGTAACTGCAATTCGTTTATTTATAATCGGAATACCGTATTTGCTTTCAATTTTTTGGCAGACGGGAACAAGGTCAGCTGCATAGGTTGTGATTTTTTTATAAACCTTTTCGCAGGCTTTATCAATATCACTGTCAATACAGTCAATGAGCGAGATACCCATTGTAACGGTACGGATATCTAAATGCTCCTCCTCTATCATTTTAATTGTTTCTAAAATATCGTGAGTGTTATACATTTATTCTTATTCTCCTTAGACCTACGGGTGATGACAAACCGAAAAGTGCCGAAAGAATGCCGTTTTAGGCAGATTCGGCTTAATCGTGTTTGCTTAGATACTGTGCATAGAATTGAAAATATCCTCATGCATAACATGAACCGACATACCCATATTTTCGCCGAGCTTTTTCATATCATTAGCAAAATCCACAAAATCACAAGAGATTGCAGAAATATCGCAAATCATAATCATACAAAACATTTCAGATAAAACGGATTGTGATACCTCTAAAACGTTTACGTTATATTCTGCGCAACCGTTTGAAACCTTTGCAAGAATTCCAACCGAATCTTTACCTACTACTGTAATAACTGCTTTCATAATAAAACTCCTAACTTTGAAACGCTTAGTTTTCTACGCTAAATGCGTACGTGGTGTAACTATTAAACTCTTCACCCGCTTTTAAAATACAGGTTGGCCATTCGGGGTGATGAATGCCATCGGGATAATGCTGAGTTTCAAGGCAAAATGCACCTTGAGAATTATAAAGCACTCCGCCCTTACCTTTTCTGTTTACAAGACCGTTAGCGGTGTAAAGCTGAACACCGGGTTGGTCGGTTGTAAGGGTCATAACAATACCTGTTTTTTCAGAACGGGCAATAGCGGCAGGGTTTGAATTTATAACGTAGTTAAAGTCATATCCGCCGCATCGTGCAAGAGCAGGATAATCACTTTTAATGGTATCACCAAACTTATGCTCTGCTAAAAAATCCATTGGAGTACCTTTAACAGACACGATTTCGCCTGTTGGAATTCCACCTTCGCCCGTCATTAAAAATGAGTCGGCATTTAAGAATAAATATTGTTCGTGAACGTTTTCAAGATCGCCGTTTAGGTTAAAATAGCTATGATTGGTAAGGTTTATGATTGTATCCTTATCTGAAACGGCGTTATATTTAAAGGTAATTGCACCGTCATTAAGGGTTACTGCAACGGTTACGGTAAGATTACCGGGGTAGCCTGCATCTCCATCGGGCGAGTTTATGGTAAACAAAACGCCATTTTCAATTTCTTTTGAATCCCAAACTCTTTTATTAAAGCCTAAGGGTCCGCCGTGAATATGATTTTTGCCTTGGTTTAGCGGCAAATTATATTCTTTGCCGTTTAAAATAAACTGACCATTTGCAATACGGTTTGCAAAACGACCTATTGTGGCGCCAAGGCAACCGCTTTGGGTTTCGTACTCTTCTACTGTATCATAGCCCCAAACAACGTCAACGGGGTTCCCGTTTTTATCGGGCACTATTAAGGTGCGAACAGTTACACCAAAATCTAAAACCTCTGCTTTTATTCCATCCTCGGCGGTTATTGTGTAACAGGTTACTTCCTGCCCTGCGGCAGTTTTACCAAAACTTCTTTTTTCAATAGACATATGTACAACTCCTAAACCTTAATTTAAAAAATTATAGCATAATTAAATACTAAAGTCAACAATTCAAAGGCTTTTAAACAGATTAAAAAGTGTGGCTTCTGCGCTATATACGAAATTTAATTTTAGATAAAAGAAATTATAAATCAGATAAAAACTTAGCATTGAATGGAGAGTCGAAATATGGTAAAATGCAAATAGTTAAAGGCGGTGTATATATGGAACATATTACTGTTGGCAGGAAGTATAACGAAGGCAAGGTTGCTTTTGTTGAGTGTATTAAGAACGGATCGCTTGATGATATCAATATTAAGGACAAGTGTTTTTTGCTCATTATACTCACTAAAGGAAAGTTGGAATTTAAAGTTGGCGGTGAGAAAGTTATTGCTAACGCTCCGTCTTTTTTATGCTTTGATGAGTCAGAAAATCCAGTGCTTATTTCAAAATCAAAAGCTAGGTATGCTTGTATTTACTTCCACCCTAAATTCTTAAATATCAATATGACCTTTGAATTATTGCGTTCTAAAAAATACGGCGATATTGCAACCACTCACGATATGTTTATGTTAAAACCGTTTACCCAAAAAGCGTATGCGATTCCTATTGCTGAGACACAGGTAGAGAAAATCGAACAATCTGCCGATTATATGTTAGAGGAATTAACCGAGCAACGAGACTTTTATTGGTCTTGTAGAGGCCGTTCCTACTTTATGGAGATTATTATTGCCTTGGAGCGTATGTACGGTCTTATTGGCTATGGCTTAACCCATCAAAAATCGGATAACGCACCAATTATTAATAATCCAAAACTTCGTGATGCGGTGCTTTACATAGAGAGCCATTATGGCGATAGTATGACCCTGTCCGATATATCAACAAATGCCGGAATAAACCATACTACTCTTACTGCACTTATGAAAGAGGAGCTTGGCTCAACTGCAATCGAATATTTGATGCAGTACCGAATTACCATTGCAAAAAAACAACTCGCTTTTACCGATGTTCCTATCAAGGATGTTGCTAATATGGTAGGGTTCAAAACGGTACAACACTTTAACCGTATTTTTAAGGAAATAACAGGCACAACACCTGCCGAATTTCGTAAATCGTCTGTGCAAAAACGAAAGGATGAGATAAAGTGAAATATAAAGCTATCTTTTTCGATCGTGATGGTACACTCACATATTTTGACAAAGAAAAAGAACTTTGGCGCGATCAGATAATTAGCCAATGGAGTGGTAAGCCTTTCGAACTACCCTATGACAAAATGATGAGTCTTTTTAACCTTGCAAGCGAAGGGAAAAAACCTTGGTATAAGACAGTTGATGATGAGAAAGAGTTTTTCAAAAGGTTCTACCGACATTTGCTCATAGGTGAGAATGTTAAAGAGAACTTAGATGGTCGAGCGAATTTCTTATTCAACGAACTATGGTGTAACGGAGATCGCGCTCTATTTCCTGAAACCGTAGAAGTGTTGGAGTATTTTTATAAGAACGGATATAAAATGGGCGTTATAAGTGACACTTCACCGTCACTTGAATATACTTTGCAACAGTTAGGGATTGCTAAATACTTCACTTCTTTTACCGCAAGTTCTTTAGTAGGAGCAGGCAAACCAAGTCCAATCATTTTTAATGCGGCACTTAACGCACAAGGCGTTTTAGCACAGGAAAGTTTATATGTTGATGACTATAAACCTGAAGCTGATGGAGCAAGAGAACAAGGTTTCACTTCTTTCTTAATAAATCGAAGTGGCAATAATACTGACAAGTGGAGTATTCAAAGTTTGAAACAATTAATTGATTTCGTGGAGGGTTAAAATGCGTGAACCATATCAAATATTATCAATTCCTTATCGTATAGTTGATGGTACACCCTTGTTCTGTGCCTTTCGTAGAACCGACAGCTCATATTGGCAATTTATTGCAGGTGGTGGCGAAAATGGAGAAACACCTATAGAGGCAGCCAAAAGAGAAACAATAGAAGAAATTGGTGTTGAGCCGATAAATATTAAGCAACTCACTTGTATTGCATATGTTCCTGCAGAAGTTATTGCTGAAAGCAGACGGCAACATTGGGATAAAAACACCTTTGTTATTCCCGAATATTCATTTGCCTTTGAGTGTGATTTAGAACCTATGCTATCAAATGAACATAGTGAGTATAAATGGCTTACATACAACGAGGCACGAAAACTGTTAAAATGGGATTCTAACAAAGTTGCTATGTATGAAATTAAATGTATCTTGGAGAATAGAGAATGATTGGGTTAAAACGAGGTACAGTTAAACTGTGCGAACACGAAAATCAGTGGGAAATTGAAGCCCATTTTTAGAAACGAAAGGATGAGATTAAATGAAAAAATTTATTTCTATAATATTAGTTTTGTGTTTATTGGTTTTTGCTTGTGGTTGTGAGGACTTAGTGGAAAATATCAACAGCAATTTTGTTTCGGAAGTAGAGCATCAGATTACAGAGAATAGTGATTCGGTCTCGAGCTTAGAGGAGCAGAATACAAAATCAGATAAAAAAGATACTTCATCAACAGGTCCAACGATTTGTCCACCAGCCCCAAATGGTTTTACAAACGAAAACTCTGACCAAGAAGAAGTTCGTGGAACTGAAACCCCAGCAATAAAAACACAACTACCTGAAGTAATGTTTAATGATTTAGACAACAGCGTTAGATATACGGATATGATTACTCTTTCAAACGGAGGCTATGCAATTGCAGGAGTAAAAGACACATATGATTACATTTTATCTTTAATAAGAATATATGATAATAATTCAATACTTCAAGGCGAGTATTTATTCAGCAACGGAAACGGCTATGAAAAGATAGCTCCCTGCATGGATGGTGGTTTTATTGCGGCTTCATATAGTCCGCCGTGTTTAACAAAAATTAGCAACGATTTCAGAGTGGAATGGGTAACTGCTTACGAAAGAACCGAATTAGAAGGAATTGTGGAAGACATAGCCGAGTTATATTCGGGTTGTTATGTTGTTTTATTTTCAAGAACTCCTTACGATGATAGAACTCTCAAAATGGCGTTTCTAGATAGTAGGGGAAATGTTACAGAAACAATTGAGCTAATGAAAAGTGTTGATATTACTGACGGTGATATAACACCCGACGGAAAAGGCGGTTTTTATTTGGTTTTAACCTGCAATAAGGAGTTGACAGGCAAATACGAGTTGTTCAAAGAAAATTATAATAATTCGAAGGGTAGTGAAATTGCCATAATGCATTTTGATCATGCAAAAAAACTTACTTGGGTAAAAACTGTTGGTGGTAGCGGCGACGACTGGGTAGAAGAAAGTGCAATGGACGAAAAAGGTAATTTTTATCTTGCTGTAGGTACAAATTGGTACGGTGCAGATTCTTTTTGGGATATGAGTGTTGAACGGTCTATGCCATATCGACGTATGCTTGTGAAATTAGATAAAAACGGTAATATAGTTTATAGAGCACCTCTCGCAAATAAAGGCATGGCAGTTGACCAAATTTTCGGAATACACATAAAAGATGAAAAAGCCTATGTGGTTGGTATGGCAGATTATTTTGACGGTTATCAGGCAAAATATCCTTGTGAACAGATTTTGCCAAATGAAAAAGGAAACCGTGTTTTCTGCGTATATAACGCTTGTATAGACGGCGACGGAAAAGAGCTAGATAGAAAAATTTTTAGGTGTGATGTGAATAATGCGCCTTGCGATTCTGTGTTGTTACCAAGCGGAGCATTAATAATTGCGGGAAGCGTTTCAGTGGATATAAATCCGTTTAATTTAAAATTCCCGTTGGGTGTTGATGCATCAGCTGCATTATTTATATATAAGTGAGGATATTAGATGAAAAAGATAAGAGAAATTTTACTGTTATTCGTTTTCTTTGCAGTATCTTTTGCTTTGTTTATAGTGTTGAATTTCCCATCACCGTTTGTAGCAGGAAGTGACATTGCATTTGTCGGTGTGGCTAATTACTTACGACTGCTTTTAAACGATAAAATATTTTTTATGGCAATTATTAATACCATTCGAAAACCGTTTGTTTCTTCTGTGGTTTTAATACCACTAGCTTGTTTTATATTAAAAAATAGAATCAAATTCACGAGAAAAAGTTTTTATTTAACTGCCTTTGTAACATCTTTTATAATATCTATTGTATATCTAATTACTAATGCTGCATTATACAATATCTTAGGATACATATTCTTCCCAATGTCAATCAGTTTTTTATGTTTAATTATTTTTTGGATTTTAGAACTACTTACTGATCTCGTTAAAAGGTTTAAGAGGAGAAGATAAATTTGATGAACAAATCTAATTTGGTCAAAAAATCCATTTTATCTGCACTTGTAATACTTTACGATATCGTATCGCTTTTTTGGTGCTATATTATTACAAGTAATTTTGTTTATAATCTTTCTGAGATTCAACGGAGAGGTCCTAGCATAACAATAATCGGCGGTGCAGATTTACCAACATGGAGTTTTATAATGGGTGGTATTTTGGGTTGTGCTTGTTCAGTACTCTTTGTATTATTAAGCCTTACAACCGTATTTCTTTTTACTATATCAATTTTTAAAAAACAAACCAACCGGAAATTTAATATATTACTTTGCATATTTTCGGCACTTACATTAATTATTTACATGCTGATTCCTGCTCAGACTTATGTTGTTTCTCTTTATACTTTGGTTAGAAAACTATCTTTTTTTAAGTACATACAATTTATTTATATTATAATCTCACTTATAATTATCGTAACGAACATTTTGTTTACTATAAAAAGGAGCTATGAAACACAATGAAAGAACGTTACAATTCGAAGACTAAACAATTTTCGAATAAGAAAGCGATTACTTTAACATCTATTTTTGTGATTTTATTGTGTATATTTTTATATGCCATTTTTGTCAAACCAAAAATCGAGCTGTATACTTGGGAACTTTCCTCGGCACAGCAAGTAGGGCCACCATTTATTACAATCGCACATAATAAAGATTATGATTTTTCTGACGAAAATGATACTCTTTTTAAATTCTCAAAGCCAATAGAACTCACTTGCGTTGCCAAAAACAGAAAATTAACAATAGCGGATAAGACGAATAACAAGGTTTATAACGGCACATATAAAGTGAAATCTTGGGGTAGACGTCATACTCCGCAAAGCTATGAAATTGTTATAGATGGCAAAATAGGAACTGCAAATATTAGTAACAATTCATTGTTTAATCGCACACTTTTTATGTCAATTGACGGTTATTATTTAAATTTTGTTATAAAATAGAACCAAAAGATAGGATCCTTAAATGCCGTTTGCAATTGTGAACGGCATTTATAAAACGCACCAACTCAACCTGTGGTTGCATACAGGTAAACGGTTATGTTATACACTTTTGAACCATGATGATTTATACTATAATCAGAAAGCGCTTTTGAGTAAATATTTGGAGTGAATGCTATGTTAAAGATTGGCGAAAAAATAAAGGAACTGCGTAAAGCACAGGATGTAACACAAGAAAAGTTGGCAGACTATCTTAATATCTCCTATCAAGCGGTTAGTAAATGGGAGAACGGTTTGGCTCTGCCGGATATAACGCTATTGCCTAAATTAGCAAACTTTTTTGGTGTAAGTACGGATGAGTTGCTTGATTTGAAAGCAAGTGAAAACGAGACTGAATTACGAAGATACGAAAAAGAGTATCACGAGCTCGGTCGCAAAGGAAAGGTCTTAGAAAAAATTGAGTTGTCGCGCAAAGTACTTGATTTATATCCAAGAAACTATCAATGGATGTTGAATCTTGCCTATGGCTTAGTGTCATATAATTCCACAACTGAACAAGAAGAATATAGCAAAGAACATAAATTTATTGAAGAAGCAATAATCTTATGTGAAAGAATATTAGAGGACTGCACAGTAGATTCTATAAGACACAGCGCTATACAAATACTTTGCTACAATTATCCTCATATTGGCAAAAAGGAACAAGCAATCCGACTTGCCGAAGATATGCCAAAAATGGTTCTTTCTAAAGAAATGTTACTTAGCCACATTTATTCAGGAAAAGAGCGCTTAAAACAAGAACAAAACAATTTAAGATTTATGATTCATTTTTGTTCAAGTATCCTTTATTTAATGGCTTGGGAAAGTGATTTAAGACAAAGATTTACAGTAGATGAACGAATCAAAATTCTTGAAACCGCCATACAGCTTAATCAAATTATGTTTGGCAACGATGAAAACGAAGTGTTGTATAGTGGCCAGCTCTACTTGTATCATTTTATAATTGCAAGATTTTATTGCGAGAAAAATCTTCCCGAAAAAGTTTTTGAATATTTATTACTTTCGGAAAAATATGCAAAAACTTGCGATAACGCTATGTCTTTAGGGGAGCAGAAATATAAATCTCTGTTTTTTAACCACATATCTTGGAATCCCAAAAATATTCTTACAAATACGGATAAAACATTTAAAGAACAATTGTTATATAATCTTGATGACAAGTGCTTTGAATTTTTAAAAGATAATCAAGATTTTATAAATCTTAAAAATAGATTAAATCCTAGTACCTTATAAATTGTAGGGGACGGCGCCTTCGACGTCCCGAAAAAATCACCACAAATTCCGTCTGTTTAAAACAGGCGATTGATAATCGCCCCTACGGGTATATATTAAAAATCTGTGGGTTTTGAATATCTTTCGTAGGGAATGACCCGCGTGTCATTCCTCAAAATTCAATTGTTTTTAACGGAACAACACACAGGTTGTTCCCTACGATATAATTACTAAAATCCTAATCCAACTTTAAGTTGGAAAAATCCAATAACTGCGTTATTGATTTATAACATTTTAATCCTTAAAATATAATTGTAGCTACGAAAAATATAAAGGAGTGTAATTATGGATAATTTGAAGTTGAATGATACTATTTGTTTTTATAGAAAAAAGCAAGGCTTAACGCAAGAGGAGCTTGCCGTAAAATTAGGTGTAACCAATCAATCGGTATCTAAATGGGAGTCGGCACAGTGTTGTCCGGATATCAGTCTACTACCAAAGCTCGCCGATATATTTGGTATTAGTATCGACGAGCTGTTTGGGAAAGAGCCAAAGCCCACCACTAATAATTATGATTTGTGTACCGAATTTCCTTGGCCGGATGATGAAAAGCTACGTGTTGTTTTTGCGAAAGGTAGAAAAATTTTAGATAAATCCGACAATATTAACGAATGCATTAGCATCAGGTTTCCTCATGATTGTAATGAAACCACAAGGCAATATTTTAAGGTTGAGGTCTTTGGTAATATTTGCTGTGATGGAAGTATTAATGGCGATGTTATAGGCCACGGAATGATTGAGTGCAACCAAATAAATGGTGATATAAAAGAGTGTAAAAGCAACATTTCTTGCAAAGGCGATATAAACGGTGATGTTATTGCTGACGGTAATGTTGGTTGTGGTGATTCAATTAGCGGTAACGTAGGTTGCGGTGAAAATGTGGCTTGTGGAGATGGAATAGGCGGTAAAGTAACCTGTGGCGGAAGTATTACCTGCGGAGACGGTATAAATGGTGATGTCAAATGCGCTGGTAACATTGAATGTGAGAAAATTGAAGGTAATGTTGAATGTGAGAAAATTGAAGGTAATGTTGAATGTAAAGGAAATATTATTTATAAATGACATTAAAAACCCGTATTCCAATCCCCTTTTGGAATACGGGTTTTTTATTTTGCATATTTTAGGGTAGTGATAGTTGCAAAACATTAAAATTTTTGGTATATTTATTAAGGAGAGATTTTTCTTGTTGGTTAAACGCAAAATTAGTCTTAAAATAACTGTTTACTCTCTTGTGATTTTAATTATCGGCACAGCAGGTGCCATATTTGTTAAGGAACCTTTTTTGCTTTTCACAAACGGCAAAAGCAATCCGCCAAAAACGGTTATTGTAGATGCCGGCCACGGCGGGTTTGATGGCGGGGCGATTGTTGGCGATGTTTTGGAAAAGGATATAAACTTAAAAATTGCGAATTCACTTAGCAATATGCTACGGGCATCAGGCTTTAAGGTTATTTGCACAAGGACTGACGACTCATCTACTGAAAGTGACCCTACCGCCACCATTGCGGCAAGAAAACGAAGCGATTTAAACAACCGACTTGAAATTTTAAAGCAAAATCCCGACGCTATTTTTATAAGCATACATCTTAACAAGTTTTCATCCCCCTCTGCCAAGGGGGCGCAGATGTTTTATGCGCCAAAAAACGAGAAGGCGCAAAAGCTTGCAGAATGCTTAAAAAATTCGGTTAAGGATTTATTACAGCCAGAAAATCACAGAACCGTTAAGTCGGGTACAAAATCCACATTTTTGCTATACCATTCCCCTATTCCTGCAGTTATTGCGGAATGTGGTTTTATGAGCAACGGGAACGAATTTTCTCTTCTTCAAAATGAAAAATATCAGCGTGAAATGGCTTTTTCTTTACTTTGCGGAATTTTAAAATACTTTAACACTTAAAGGACGTGAAATTTTTATGCCACCAAAGGTTAAAACCTTATTTGTATGTACTTCCTGCGGGATGGAGCACCCTAAATGGTCGGGCAAATGTATGGGTTGCGGAGAGTGGAATACTCTTGAAGAGATTACCGTATCTCCCGCCGCGACTAAAAACTTTTCAGCCGCTTCGGCTATTTCTTCGGTACGCTCAAATCTTACTGCGCCCACGCCCATAAACGAGATTGACATTACTAACGAGCACAGGTTTGACACAGGCATTGGTGAGCTTAACCGTGTACTGGGTGGCGGTATTGTAAAGGGCTCTGTTGTACTGCTCAGCGGTGACCCAGGTATAGGAAAATCCACAATACTTCTTCAAGTATCGGGCAATATTGCCGAAAATCGCAACGTTTTATATGTAACGGGTGAAGAATCGGCAAATCAGTTAAAGCTACGTGCAAAAAGACTTAGAGTAAATAGTGAGAAGCTTTTGGTGCTTTCGCAGACCGACGTTTTAGCAATATGTGACACCATTTCGGGGAGCAAACCCGACCTTGTTGTAATAGATTCTATTCAGACTATGAATTTAGAAGGTGTAAATTCATCATCGGGAAGCATTACTCAGGTTAGAGAATGCACCGCTATGCTTATTCACCTTGCAAAAAGCCTTGAGATCCCCATTATTATAGTTGGCCACATTAACAAGGGGGGCGATATTGCGGGGCCTAAAATTATGGAGCATATGGTTGACACCGTTTTATATTTTGAAGGTGACAGAATTAACTCCTACCGTATTTTAAGAGCCATTAAAAACCGATTTGGCTCTACCAACGAAATCGGCGTTTTTGAAATGCTTGAAAACGGTCTTACCGAAGTTGAAAATCCATCGGCTATGCTTCTTTCGGGAAGAACAAGCGGAATTTCAGGTTCTTCGGTTTCCTGCATTATGGAAGGCTCACGCCCGATTTTTGCCGAAGTACAAAGCCTTGTTACCCCCACCGGATTTGGTAATCCCAGAAGAATGTCTACCGGTTTTGATTACAACCGAATGAATTTGCTTTTAGCAGTTTTAGAAAAACGCTGCGGAATGTTCTTTAGCAATTTAGACACCTACTTAAATGTTGTAGGCGGACTGAGGCTTGATGAAACCGCCGCCGATTTAGCCGTTATATTCTCGCTTGTTTCGGGCATTAAGGACGCCCCGCTTGATGATGATATTGTTTTCTTTGGCGAGGTTGGTCTTTCGGGCGAAATAAGAAGTGTGCCCAGAGCCACCCTAAGAGTATTGGAGGCCGAGCGTTTGGGCTTTAAAAAATGCGTACTCCCTCGCTCTTGCTATAAGCAGTTAATGAGCGCTACTATCCCCGATAGTATTGAGCTTATTTACGTTCGCACCGTTAGGGAAGCTATTGACCTTGTTTTCTAGTTTAGCGAAAATTTTTCGCCTTTCCTTAAAATTCTCACATCCGTTTATTTTGCCTGACAGATGCTCTTCTGCGCTGAGCAGACAGTATCCGTTATCACTGTAAGCACAGTTTTTATTACACATAAGCATTAAAAAATCTCTCCTTACAGGTAGTATTACCTTAAAGGAGAGATTTTATTTACCCTAAAAATTCAAATTGCCAATTACCGTTTTCTTTATAACTGAACAGCTCTTCCAATGAATCGTCTTCAAATATTTTTAGCATATGCTCGAATGTGTTGGCAAGGGGCATTGTATCGAGCTCGGCACGTTTAACCCAAAAAGCTTCGCCTTCGGATGATGATTTGACTTCGCCTTCAAAATCGTTAGTTTTATAAAGCAAAACAATATATCGGGCGGTTACACCGTTTCTTTCAGTTTGCCACTGTTTTATTCCGCAAAGTTTGGGGTGTTTTATCTTTATTCCTGTTTCTTCGGCAACTTCACGAATTACAGCTTTTGTAAAAGATTCACCGTTTTCAACGTGACCTCCGGGGAAGGCCATACCGGGCCAACGGTCTGTTTCCTTTCGTTTTTGAACAAGCACATTTCCGTTATTATCATACACCATACACATATTTGTTAAAATTACGTTTTCCATCTTTACACCCGATTTTTTTATTTTTAATTATTATACTACAAACGACACAAAATGAAAAGGCTTTTATTGACTTAAAAATTTGCTCGTGATATACTAAAATTATAATAATCTTTTAGGATGTGATTTTATGCTTAAAAAATATGCAAGAATTGGAATTACAGGCGCTAGCGTTACCGATTGTGGAAGAGCAAGACCTGTTGGTTGCCGTAACACAGGACTTGGTAACGGATACGCATTTTTTATTGATACCGCCCTTTCTGCCCTTTATCCGGAACAGAAAATTTGGGTGGATAACACCGGTATTGCCGGAAACACCTCTAGAGCGTTGCTTGCCCGTTTGGATGATGATGTTTTAAGCAGAAAACCCGATTTACTTATAATTATGACCGGTATGAACAACGTTTGGCGTCATTTTGATATTGGTACCCACTTCCCCGAAGACGTTGAAAAATTGGATATAGAGCACTTTGAAGACGACGTGCGCCAAATGATTGAAAAAACTCTGGCTACAGGCTGCAAACTTATTCTTGCTACAATTTTCTTTTTAGAGCCTAATAAAAATGATCCTATTAGAAAAATGTGCGATGAATATAATGCAGTAGTTAAAAAATTAGCCGACGAATACGGCACCTACTTCTGTGACGTTCAAGCCGCTTTCGATAAATTTATGGAAAAAGAAAGTGCATACCTTTTAGCTTTTGACAGAATACACCCAAATGCTACAGGTCATTATATTATTGCAAACGAACTTTTAAAGGTTATTGAAACTGTTGAACTTTAATCTGTTAAAAATAGCAAAAAGTTGTTCGGATAAAACCGAACAACTTTTTTATTTACATTCCGTATTTAGTTAAATCCACCGTGCCATCCTTTTCAAAGATTATTCCTTCGGCTTCCAGCAATTCTCTTTGCCTGTTTCCTCCGCCAAAAGCAAAAGCTTCGGCTACTCTGCCTTCACGGTTTACTACCCTGTGGCAAGGAATAACACCCGGTTTTGGATTATTATGAAGTGCGTAGCCTACCACTCTTGCCCAGCGCGGATTACCCGCCAGCATTGCAACCTGACCGTAGGTTGCTACCTTGCCTTTTGGAATGGCAGATACCACGTTATAAATTCTTTCAAAAACGCCGCTCACGGTTCTCCCCCTTTAATAATATTATACCTTAAAAAGCAAGGGATTATTTCGGTTAAACGAAACAATCCCTTAATTTTTTAAAAATTTGAACTTTTGCATCTTTCTTGAACGGTGGATAAAAACCAACAATAAAGCGCTTCGCCTAACTCTTGGTAGATTGGGTCGCCATCATGTGAGCAGAGCATTGCAAAGGTTTGACCTACTCTGCGGTCAACCTCGGTGCCTCTACGGAAGGAAAGATAATAGAAAGAAAATGCGCCGGTATCAGAAGATTTTTCAAAAAGGTTATTATCTAAAAGGTTAAGCTCATCGAAAAATGCTGTTCTTGCCGCGTTGGCGACAGTAATATTAGGGCAAAATTCTTCCAAGCCTGCCATTACGGTAAAGGAAAGCAACAATACCTTTTGGGTAATAAGGCTTTCACTATCATCTTCAGAAATGGTAAGTTCATCCTTTTTGCAGACCGAAACAAAATCCTCGGCAAGCTGTTTGCCAAGCTTTTTAGCCTTTTCTATATTACCTTTTGCTTTTTCGTTTTCATATTCTGCAAGGTCGCCGTAAAGCTCCTTGTTCCTTTTAACATCATTTGATGGCTTTTCACCAACAATTTTCATATCACTGTCTTGAAACATTTACTCACCCACTTTAACTTATAAGTTTTGCTCCTTTGCCTGTTTTAAAGCTTGGGCTAATTGGTCGGGACAGGATGTGCCTTTAAAGCCACAGTTAATTCCCTCTAATCTATTTATAACTTCACCAATATTCATACCCGCTACAAGCGAAGATATACCCTTGGTGTTTCCGTTACAGCCGCCCTCATACTTGACTGAAACAACGGTTTGACCCTCTAACTCAATAACAATTGCACGGGAACAAACACCTCTTGTTTTGTATGTAAACTGCATTTATTACTATCCTTTCATTTTTTAAAGGTTACTTCTGAAAGTTTTTTACGCATATACTTAGTTATATCTGAAAAAACATCCTTATACTCACAAAATCCATTTGGATGCGTGCATCCACAGCTACCGTCGGTATGGCAACGGCTAAGATTTAGCGGACCGTAAATTTCCTCCACAACCTGCAGCAGAGTTATTTCACTTGCGGGGCTGGCTAAAATATAACCGCCTTTATTACCCTTAAATGATTTTACAATTCCGCCTTGGACCAAGCGGTGTAATATTTTAAGGGTAAACCTTAATGTGACACCCGTTTTTTCAGAAATTCCTGCGGCATCTATTCTGTCAGTGCTTTCTGCAAGGCAGGATATTATTCTAATAGCGTAATCTGTTTCGTTATTTAAAAACATAGCTTAAACCTTATTTATCCTTAAACTTATTACTTCTTACGGGGTGACGAAGCTTGCGAAGTGCCTTTGCCTCAATCTGTCGAATTCTTTCACGGGTAACATTAAACTCGCTACCAACCTCTTCAAGAGTATGACAGCGACCATCCTTAAGACCGAAACGAAGTCTGATAACCGATTCCTCCCTTGGGGTTAAGGTGCGAAGAACGCTATCAATATCCTCATTTGTAATGGTTTTAAGTGCAGCATCATCGGGGGCCATAGCATCCTTATCGTGGATAAAGTCCACAAGGCGGCTATCCTCCTCGGGACCGATAGGAGTTTCCATAGAAACGGGCTCCTGTGCTACACGCATAATTTCGCGAACACGCTCAACCGAAAGCTCCATCTTTTCGGCGATAACTTCCTCAGTAGGCTCGCAGCCGTTTTCGTGCAAAAGCTGACTTTGAACCTTTTTAAGACGGTTGATTGTTTCAACCATATGAACGGGAATACGAATGGTTCTTGCCTGGTCGGCAATGGCACGTGTTATAGCCTGACGAATCCACCAGGTTGCATAGGTAGAGAACTTAAAGCCTTTAGTATGGTCGAATTTTTCAACCGCTTTAATAAGACCCACGTTGCCTTCCTGAATTAAATCAAGGAAGTGCATACCTCTGCCAACATATTTTTTTGCAATACTTACAACCAGTCGAAGGTTGGCCTCGGTAAGGCGCTTTTTAGCGTTATCATCACCCTCACGAATGCGAAGGGCAAGTTCAATTTCCTCGTTACCGCTTAAAAGAGGTACACGACCGATTTCCTTTAAATAAACCTTAACTGGGTCATCTAAAGAAATTACGTCAATATTTGAGATATCCTCATCAAGATTTTCAGCATCAATCTCCTCTAATGCTAATTCATCAACCGTTGGCTCATCAAAATCAAGTTCCAAAACGGGCGGCTCGGCAGATAGGGATTCTATATCCTCGGGAATACTATCTAAATCACCAAATTCATCCTGCTCTTGCTCTTTTTCTAATTCATCAAGTGGTTTTAAAACCTTCTTGGTTGCCTCTTCAGTATTTTTAATATCCTTATTCATAATCAGTTGCTCCTTTTTTTATCCTGAATTATTTTTTCCATTTGCTTTGCCCAATCATCATCGTCAAGCTTACCAAGCTCTGAGGGCGAGGCGATTTCTTTTTCCTTTTCCAACACCTTTATGGCATCGGTCAGGCTTTTTTTAGGGTCAATAAAGGGACCTTTCCCGTTTTGCAGGGATGCCATATAACCCATTTCCTCAGGCGAGAATTCATCGCCAAAAAGAGATATATCAAACCTTTCAGATGGGCCACGAAGGCAATTTGAAACAGCTTTGAAAATGCGCTTATTAACATCCGACATCATATTATCCGCCGAAAAGGTGTCATCGGGCGGCAACAAATCGGGGTGCGACATTATTACCGAAATAATCATTTCTTCTGCCAGGACTGCGCGCTGGTTGGTGCGTTTTAGTGGATTTACTTCATTATTTTTATAAACGGGTTTAATAAGCGCCCCTATTTCCTTTTTTGTTTGAGCCTTACGCTTTGCATAACGCATTTTTTCAATCTCTTTAACCAAGGTGGACTTAGTTATTCCGTACTGCTCTGAAAGGCGCCCCGCATATAAATCAACCGTTATGGGACTGCTAATTGTGGCGAGCGCCTCAGCGGCAAGATTTAAATATTTTGTTTTGCCATCGGCGGTGGAAGTATCAAGCCCCTCAGCCGCCATAAAGAGTTTATATTCAATTTCATTAACGGCACCCTCTAAAAGCGCTTTAAAGCGTTCAGGACCGTTTTTCTTAATAAATTCATCGGGGTCTTTACCGTCGGGAATGGATAACACCCTAACCTTAAGACCCGATTCGCTAAGAGTTTCGGTGGCTCTTGCAACCGCTTTTTGACCTGCTGCATCACTATCGAAGCCTAGCACAATTTCATTGGTATAGCGTGCTATAAGCCTTGCTTGTTCGCTTGTAAAGGCGGTGCCGAGCGTACCTATGGTATTTTCAAAGCCTGCTTTGTGAAGTGAAACAACATCCATATTTCCCTCTACAACAAGCAACTGCTTGGAACAGTGATTTTTAGCAAAATTAAAGCCAAAGAGGGTTTTGCTTTTTTTGTAAACAGGGGTATCGGAAGTATTTACATACTTGCCGCCCTTATCTTCATTAGGGTGGCGCCTACCGCTAAAGCCTACCACCTTACCGTTAATTTCTATTATAGGAAACATAACGCGGTTTCTAAAGCGGTCATAATATCCGCCCTTGCTACCTTTGGTTATAACATTAGCCTGTTCCATATCTGAAAGGCTAAAGCCCTGTGCCTTAAGGTGCTTTAAAAGAGCATCCCATTCATTTGGGGCGGAGCCTAAACCAAAATGCTTAATTGTTTTTACATCAAGCCCTCTACCCAAAAGATAATCCAGCGCCCATTTGCCTTCGGGCGTGAATAGATGGTTATGAAAAAATCTGGCCGACTCTTTATTGATTTCGTAAACCTTATTTTTAAGTTTAAGGTAAGAATCATCATAATCGCCTTCGGGAATGGTGACACCTGCTCTGTCGGCGAGTTTTTTTACCGCTTCTATATAATCTAAATTTTCTATTTTGCGAATAAAGCTGAACACATCACCGCCTGCGCCGCAACCGAAGCAATAAAATGAGCTTGTATCGGTATAAACGGTAAAGGAGGGTGTTTTTTCGTTATGGAATGGGCAAAGACCGTTTAAGTTTCTACCCGCTCTTTTCAAATTGACATAGGATGAAATTACGTCATCAATAGGATTTTTATATTTGATTTCCATAATTACTTCTTCGGGTATTCTCAAACGCTCACCTCATTTCTTAAAAATAATTTATTTTAAACGTCCAAAGCCCAAGATTTAGGAATAAAGAACTGTTTATAAACCTCTATGGCATAGTGGTCGGTCATACCTGCTATGTGGTCCAAAATGGCTCGTTCCAAGCCCTCCGTTTCAACTATTATGTTATATTCTGACGGGAGTTTATTTGGATTTTTAAGTATATGCTCATAAATGCCTGTAAGTATACCTTCAACCTTACTTTCCTCGCCCTTTGCAACAGGATTGGTATAAACCCTTTTAAAAAGGAAGTCATGAAGCATATCAAACTGTTCGGAAACTTCATTATCCATAGCAATATCATCAATACTGTTAAAGATAACCGATTTTACCATTGTGTTTATTCTTTCGCTTTTGGAATAGCCTAAAACATCACAAATTTCGGGTGAAATATCAGATTCTTTAATTATTCCTGCTCGAACGGCATCATCGATATCGTGATTTATATAAGCAATTTTATCCGAAATGCGAACAACTCTGCCCTCTAAACATTTTGAAAAGGCGCCTTTAGTATGATTTAAAATACCGTCTAAAACTTCGGCGGTAAGGTTTAAACCCTTAAAGTTTTTCTCTAATCTTTCGCAGACTCTAACGCTCTGCTCAAAATGGTAAAAGCCTGTTTTGGATATGGTATTTAATGCACGTTCACCCGCGTGACCGAATGGGGTATGACCCAAATCGTGACCAAGAGCTATTGCTTCGGTTAAATCTTCATTAAGGCGAAGCGCACGAGAAATGGTACGCGCAATTTGCGCTACTTCTAAGGTGTGCGTAAGGCGGGTGCGGTAATGGTCGGACTCGGGAGATAAAAACACCTGAGTTTTATGTTTTAGACGGCGGAACGCCTTACAGTGAATAATACGGTCGCGGTCGCGCTGAAATGCAGTTCTTACATCACACTCAGGCTCATAAATTTTTCTGCCCTCGCTCTTACTGCTTAATACCGCTTTACCACTTAAGGTATTTGCTTCGATTTTTTCGGTTAAAATACGAATATTGTCCACAAGCTCACCGCCCTTTTAATCTATTACTTATATTATTAGACAAAAACTTAAAAAACCCTTTATTTTTTTACTAAAATCCCATAAAAATATCTTCTGCTTCCAAAAAAGGTATTCTTGCACAGAATTTATCGGTGCATTTTAGTTTAAAATCTTCATAAAGCTCTGCTTTGACTGCCACCTTTAAAGAAATGTTATCTAAAAAGTCGGTAGAAAGAATTTTAACTTCAAACTCTTCTAAAAGTTTTAAAAGCAAATCATAATCGCTATAATTACATTTTATTTCAAAGCTTTTTGCGGGGAGGATTGTAACAACTTCGGCGTTTTGAAGCGCTAGTCTTGCGGCATCGGAATATGCACGGACTAAACCGCCTGTGCCAAGAAGAATTCCGCCAAAATAACGGGTTACAACCACTGCAATATCTGTAATTTCGGAGTGGTTTATAACTTCCATTACGGGAAGACCTGCAGTTGAGTGGGGTTCGCCATCATCCGAAAAGCGTTTTGTAGAGTTCTCGCGAATAAAGAAGGCATAAACGTTATGCCTTGCATCCCAATACTTTTTGCGGATTGACGCAATAAAGGCAGTTGCTTCGGCTTCGGTTTTACAAGGGGCAACAGTTGCAATAAATCTTGAATGCTTTACTTCAATTTCAGCACTGCACATTTCTTTTATTGTTTTATAGCCTTTCAAAACCTTCACTCCCCTTTTGCGATATTTATATAATTATATCATTTTTTACACTTTTAAGTCAATACAAAATATTAAGGTATATAAAAAGGGTTGCTAAAAAGCAACCCTCAATACTTATCTGTTTTTTAAATTCTGTTCAAATAACCATTTAATTCCTTCGGCATCGCTATCTACATATTCCCAAGCGTTATGTCCGTAACCATCTAATTCTATAAAGGTTACATTCTTTGCGCCTGCTTCTAAAAGATTGTTATAACGGACTTCCGAATGAGTAAAGGAAATAGTAGCATCTCCTTTGTCTTCCTCGGTTTTTGTACTTGTTTTGGTAAGGCTAGGGTGAGCAGTTAAACCCGAACCCGCCTCAAAGCGGCATATTTCGGCGCTTTTTACTTTAGTTTAATCTTGCAAGGCGTCAGCCTTGCTTCGCTTAAATCGAATAAAAATCCTCCAAAATCTCCTCTCTTTGAGGTCAAAGATTTTAAAAAGTGTGGATTTTAGTTCAATTGAGGCAC